>JAUWBY010000167.1 GCA_030609605.1 Candidatus Eiseniibacteriota bacterium | reverse complement strand
GATCGGTTTTCCGCCCACCACGTGTTCAGCAATGATGCGTTCGACGCGTTCCGTGGTGACGCCGCCGTACGTCATCTTCCCCAACCCAGGAACAACCACATCCACGAGCGGTTCTCTGTAGCACATCCCGACACAGCCTGTACGCTTGAGCTCGACGTCGATCCCCTGGCCCTGGAGCTTCTGTTGGAAGGCCTCGTGCACGTCCCGAGCCCCGGCGGCAATTCCGCAGCTCGAGAGACCGACCGTTATTTCAGCAACCACGCCCGAAGTAGCCATCTTGTCCCTCTCCAGACACCCTTCACAGGGTGTTCCGCAATGCGTTCGCTCTGATTCCCTTGTTCGGCCGCATGCCATCGACTGCCGCCCCAGCTCTACTTCCCGTACTCCCGGACGATCTTCCGCGCCTCGGCGGGAGTCAGACGGCCGTATGTGTCGTCCGCGATCATGATCACGGGAGCAAGACTGCAGCAACCGATGCACGCCACGGAGTCGACGGTGAACATCCCGTCCTCGGTGGTACCTCCGTCTTCAATGCCAAGTTCATCGCAGATGGCGTCGCCGATCGCGACCGCCCCCTGCACGTGGCAGGCCGTGCCGTGGCAGATCTTCACGATGTACTTACCAACAGGATTGAATCTGAATTGCGAGTAGAAACTAGCCACTCCGTAGACGTGGGACGGGGGCACACCCAGCGAGTGCCCGATTCTCCGGATCACCTCAATGGGCAGGTAACCGATTTCGGCCTGAACCTGCTGCAACACGGGGATCACGCTCCCCGGCGCGTCTGCGTACTTCCCGGCTATCTCATCGACGATCGCCAGGTACTCCTTCATTGTCTCCGCCTGAACAACCGCCTTCTCCATCGTTCCTCCGAATGATTCGGTGGCTCCGCCCGTTGCAGACACCACCTACCCCGCGAGTGTGCGTGGGCAGTCGCCGAAATGGAAGGCTGATTCATGTTTCACACGCGCCGGCGCGTCGGAAGCGTGCACCGCGTTCTCCGTCATGCTCTTGCCGTATTTGCCCCTGATGCTGCCTGGCTTCGCCTTGGCCGGGTCGGTGGCTCCAATGAACGCTCGGAGTGCCATCACGGCGTCGGGCGCTTCCAGCATAACCCCGACCGTCATTCCCGATGTGACGAACTCAACGAGAGCACCGAAAAACGGTTTACCGACATGCACATCGTAGAACACATGAGCTTCTTCGACCGACAGCTTTCGTGATGCGAGGCCGACGATACGGAAGCCCCCCTGCTCGAGCGCAGCAAGGATCTCTCCCGTGAGACCATCGCGTACGGCACGCGGCTTCACCATGAGGAATGTTCTGTCCATCAACTCACCTTTCCCATCGCCCGCCTGGCGGCTTCCCGCCCAACAGCCAGCGCCTTCTTGTTTGCCTCCTCGGTACCACTCGGCACCCGCGACAGCACGGTCTTCTCAAGGCTGTCCCACTCCACAACCTTCGAGAGTTCGACGATCGCGCCGAGTGCGACCACGTTGGCGAAGAGCGCTCTTCCGCACTGCTCGATGGCGAGAAGCGTGAACGGGATCCCGATAGCGGAGTCCCGACCGGGATTGTCAACGAGGTACGAGTCCACGACGAAGAGCCCATCCTCCTTGAGAGCATGCCTGTACTCATCCGCGGATACCTGAGTCATGGCGAGAAGCACGTCGACGCTGGTCGCCTTTGGATAGTCGATATCCTCGGTCGAGATGACGATATCGGTCTTGCTCTTGCCGCCCCTTGCCTCAGGACCGTAGCTCTGCGTCTGCACGGTGTTCTTGCCGCCGTAGACGGACGCCGCCTCCGCAAGGAGCTTGCCGGCCAGCATCAGCCCCTGACCGCCCGAGCCTGAAAGGCGAATCTCGAATCTGCCTGAACTTTTCGTCACTTGCGAATCCTCGCGTTGGTGTCGCCGCGCTCCGGCGGTGACCGTCCCTCGAGATGCACCAGCTACTCGATCCTCGCCTTGAGCCTGTTTCCAAGCCGTTGGTAGCTCTCGATCGTCGCCCTGCGCTTCTGGTTGACAGCCGAGGAGTCCGCCGCCAGCTCCTCGGCGAGTTTGTCATAGACCTCGATGAACTCGGGCTGTTCCCTCTCGACATGAATGCCGCGGATGAACTTGCCTTCGAGTTCCTCGGGGGACATCTCGCCGGCCTGCTTCACCGTGACTGCGCTCTCCTTCATCCACTTGAACATGTCGACCGGACCGGAGAATTTGTTGAGCCTGCCGTAGCTCGTGTAGCAGTTGCTGACGACCTCGACGACGGAGAACCCCCGGTGCCGGATGGCACGCTCAAGGAGCTTGTCCAGCTCGCGCACGTGGTAGACCGACGTGCGGGCGACGAATGTCGCACCGGCCCCAGTCGCGAGGGAAACGATATCGAACTCGTACTCGACATTGCCGTAGGGAGCGGTCGTTCCTCGCTTGCCGTGCGGCGTGGTGGGCGAGTACTGCCCGCCCGTCATCCCGTAGATCTGATTGTTCACCACAATGGCGGTGATATCGATGTTGCGCCGGCAGGCGTGGATGAAGTGGTTGCCCCCGATCGCCACAGAGTCACCGTCGCCCATTGCTGTGATGACCGTGAGCTCGGGATTCGCGAGCTTCACACCCGTGGCAAACCCGAGCGCTCTGCCGTGTGTTGTGTGCAGGGTGTTGGTATCGATGTAAGTAGGAAGTCGCCCCGTGCACCCGATACCGGAGATCGTCGCTGTCTTGTTCTTGTCGAGGCCCATCGCGGACATTACCCTCGTGAGGCTGCTCATCACGACCCCGAGACCACACCCTCCACACCATACTGTCGGCAGCTTCTTGTGAGGCTTGAGATAGGTCCTCGCGCGTTCTATGGCCTGGCTCATGACGCTATCTCCTCCAGAACGAAGTCAGTGATCTGGTCGGGCTCAAACAGGTGCCCGTCGATCCGCCCAAAGTGTCGGACCGGAACAACGCCAGCCACCGCACGCTCCACTTCCGTTACAAGCTGTCCCAGATTCATTTCAGGAACGATGATGCTGCGAAGCTGGGGAGCGAGCTCCCTGAGCCTCTTGCCCGAGAACGGCCAGATGGTCTTTACGCGCAGGAGCCCGGCCTTCACACCGCGCTCCCTCAGGGTCCTCACCGACGCCTTCGCGACGCGCGCTGAGGAACCGTACGAGAAGAGCAGCACCTCACAGTCGTCGGTCATCGTTTCCTCATTCATGGCCAGATCGTCCGCCTTGAGCTCGATCTTGTCTACGATCCAGCGGATCTTCTTGTCCACCTCCTCCGGCACCATTGTCGGGAAGCCGCGCTCGTCGTGAGTGAGACCTGTCACGTGGAAGCGATGCGGCCCACCGAAGCTGGCCATCGGAGGAACGTCACCGTGTGCGCCGCAGAACGGCTGGTAGTCCTCCTGCCCGTCGCGTGGAAGCGGCCGCGAATGCACTCTGTACGATCCCGGAGCCGGAATCTCAACGCTCTCACGCATGTGACCGATCACTTCGTCCATGAGAAGCACCACAGGCGTGCGGAACTGCTCGGACAGACTCACGCAACATGCCGTGAGCTCGATGCACTCAAGAACCGTCGCCGGCGCCAGCGCGATGATGGCATGGTCGCCGTGCGTCCCCCAGCGTGTCTGCATGACGTCCCCCTGCGCCGGCTGCGTAGGCAACCCGGTCGAGGGACCGGCACGCTGAACGTTCACGATGACACAAGGGATCTCGGCGAGACAGGCTAACCCTAAGTTCTCCTGCATAAGCGAGAAACCGGGACCGCTCGTGGCGGTCATCGATCTCGCTCCGGCCAGCGATGCGCCGATTATGGCTGCGATCGAGGCGATCTCATCCTCCATCTGGATGAAGCGCCCGCCGATCAGTGGAAGGTGCCTTGCCATGAACTCTGCGATTTCGGACGATGGAGTAATGGGATAGCCAGCGAAGAAATTGACGCCGGCGGCGACGGCCCCCACAGAGCAGGCTTCGTTCCCCTGCATCACCCAGATCGACCTCTCGTTGTTCCCTGACATGATTGTTGAACCCCCGGACGCTGTAGTCCGTTAGCCGGCCTCGTTAGGAACCGTCCTTCTTCGCACGCTCTTTGTAGATCGTGATCGCCATATCAGGACAGAGCATCTCGCAGAGATTGCAGGCAATACACTTCTCCGGATGTTCCACGACCGGATGACCGGTCTTGTCCGCCCTGAAGACCGTTGTGGGACAGAACTCGATGCAGATACCGCAGGCCTTGCACCAGGCCTGGTAGATGAAAATACCCTGATTCGGGTGCTCTTCACGCGACGGGTAGTTCCATCGCCTGTTGTTCGCGGCCGGGGCCGCCTGCTTCTCCATGCTACCTCCCAAGCGCGGTCTTCAAGAGACCGGGTATTTCACTCGGACGGTCGGCCACGGGCACGCCCGCCGCCGCCAGCGCTTCCATCTTCTCTCGAGCCGTTCCCTTGCCACCCGCGATGATGGCCCCGGCATGCCCCATCCTTTTCCCTGGGGGGGCCGTTCTGCCGGCGATGAAACTCACGACCGGCTTCGTCATCCTGGCCTTGATGAACTCCGCCGCCTGCTCTTCGTCCGTTCCACCGATCTCCCCGATCAGCACGACGGCTTCCGTCTCGCCGTCCTCCTCGAACGCTTCGAGCGTGTCGATGAAATTCGTCCCGATTATCGGATCACCACCGATCCCGATAACGCTTGACTGGCCCATCCCGGAGCGACGCAGACAGTCCACCACCTCGTAGGTCAGCGTTCCGCTCCTCGAGACGACACCTATGCCACCCTGAGAATGGATGAAACCGGGCATGATGCCGAGCTTCGATTTCCCGGGGCTTATGATACCGGGACAGTTCGGTCCGATCATCCGGACGCCGAGTTCCTTCGTCCGCTTGTAGATCTTCGCCACATCGAGAGTGGGCACACCCTCGGAGACAAAGACGACAAGTTTTGCGCCGGACTCAACAGCTTCCATCGCCGCGCCCGCAGCGAATCTCGCGGGGACGAAGACGATGGTTGCATTGGCTTCCGTCGCATTGACGGCTTCCCCCACGGTATCGAAAACAGGGATCCCGTCCATCTCCTGTCCACCCTTGCCTGGTGTGACGCCCGACACGATACGGGTCCCATACTCCACCATAGCGCGGGTGTGAAACGAGCCGTCGCGGCCGGTGATTCCCTGGACGCAGACTCGTGTGGTTTCATCCAGAAAGATACTCACGCCTGCCTCCTCGCCAGCTCGACCGCTTTCTCGACCGCTTCATCCATCGTCTCCGCAGACTCCAGCTCGTGCTCAGCCAGGATCCGCCGGGCCTCTTCCGCGTTCGTCCCCGTCAGTCGGACAACGAGCGGCAGCCCCACGGGCTGTTCCCTGAGCGCAGCCACGAGTCCCCTGGCGACGTCGTCACAGCGGGTGATCCCCCCAA
>JAUWBY010000097.1 GCA_030609605.1 Candidatus Eiseniibacteriota bacterium | reverse complement strand
CACCATGAGGAGCTTTGCAGACGACAGAAGCTGTGAGAGGATCGTCAATGCACTCGTTCTAGCCAAAGAGATGGGTATGTTCGACTGAATCTACACATAACTATGGACACTACCGCCCCTGCGTCCTCAAATCCCGCATTTCGACAGGCCAGCTCTTGCGTTCTCAGATCCCATACAGCGCGGCCCTCCGAGATCCCAGCATTTGACCCTCAGAACAGCCGCTGGTACGCTCTTCCCTACTATGAACGAACAGAACCCGACTAATGCTGATGTGATCGTGGTCGGCGGCGGAACCGCGGGGTGCGTAGCCGCGACAGTCGCGGCCCACACTGGGGTCTCCGTCCTGTTGATAGACAGCAGAATAGTTGCCGACATTGGACGCAAGGCCTGTGGAGGCGCCCTCTCGGCGGACGCCGTCCGGGCGATCTCGGAGATCGTGGGACCACTGACAAGTGCGGAGATCGCCGGCACGATCACGTCCGGACTGCTTGCGTTCCCCGGTGATTCACCGGCGGTTGAACTCGACGAGCCCGGCGTTATCCTCAATCGTCCGGTCCTCGGACAGCGCCTCCTCTCCGACGCTCTGGAGAGCGGGGCTACGCTCATGACTGGGCACACGTGCATGGGCTGGAGCGACCGCAGCAGCCGGACCGTCAGCATCCGCCGTCCGGACGGGACGGAGACCGGCGCCACCGGACTCGTTATCATTGATGCCACAGGCTTCCGGTCAGTCCTGACAAAGGCCGCGGGCCCTACACACCCGGACGCTCCGAAACGCTCGGAGATCGGTATCGGTTACTGTGAGATACTTCCCCTGGCCGAGAACCTTGACAGACCCAATAGAGTTATCGTCCAGATCGCCCCTGAAGGCGCACGCGATGGCTACTCCTGGATATTCCCCATGGGAAGCCACCTCGTGAACGCAGGCATCGGAGCATCGCTTGCAGCCGCAGACCGATCTCTCAAGAAACACCTGCGCTCATACCTGGACGCCTCAGATTTCATCGTTGTCCACGCTCCTGAAACGGAAAGCGTCACGGACGCGGTTGAGAGCAGACGCAGTGCAGGTTCGCTCTGGTCCGGCTCCGGGATGATTCCTCTCAGGCGTCCTCTCGCCGGCCTGGTGGGCGACGGTTTTCTCTCCGTGGGCGATGCCGCATGCCAAGCCAACCCGCTCCACGGCGGCGGGATCGCGCCATCGATCATCGCCGGATCGGTTGCCGGGCGCGTGGCCGCCGCGGCCGTGCGGACGGGCGACTGCTCGACAGCCGGACTGTGGGAGTACGGTGTCGAGACGATGCGCTTGCTTGGCGCACCGCACGCTGCGCAGGATCTCATCCGTCGTCTCTTGAGCCAGCTCACACCCGACGATATGGCGTTCGTAGCAGGAGAGATGGCTGTTGCCGGTCGCGCGTTCCGGTCGCTCTACAGCTCTTCGCCCGGACTTCGCGCCCGCGAGATACTCGGAACAATAGGAAGGGCCGCAAGAAGGCCGGCGCTTCTGAAACTCCTACTGGAATCAGGGCATCGCGTCTCGGCCATCCACAGGCTCTACCGCAACTACCCCGGATCGCCGGATGAGATGGGGACATGGATAGGAAGGGGCGAACTCGCTGTTCGCTCTTTCGATAGACTTGTCCGGAGAGGAAGAGGATGACAGGCGCAAACGGAGCCGGCGCGGATCGCCGATTCCACAGAGGCCGTGACCCCGTCACCCACGATCACCACACGCGAGCGGTGCTCGCCATCCTTCTCTCTGCGCTCTCGTTCGCCCTCGTCGGCACGATGGTGAAGCTTTCGGGGTCGCTGCCAGTGTACGAGAAAGCGCTCATCAGGAGTCTGGTCTCACTCGCGGTAACCGGCGCGGTAGCGTTCCGGCACCGCGACAACCCGTTTCGTGCGAACCCGCGCATCCCGGCTCTCATCGTGCGTGGCGCATTCGGAACCGGGGCAATGATGCTCTATTTCTACGCCATCGGTCACCTGACTCTGGCGGATGCTACTCTTCTCAACAAGCTGTCGCCTTTCTTCGTCATCGTGTTCGCAGTCGCATTTCTGAAAGAGAAGCTGCCGCGCTACATCGTCCCATCGCTGGTCATAGCTTTCGTGGGCGCCGCCCTTGTGATCAAGCCACAGCTGGATTTCCGGGCCGTCCCTGCCATCGCCGGGCTCATCTCCGCGATTTGCTCGGGAGCCGCATACGCGATAGTCCGTTCCCTCAAAGGCAAAGAACCGCCGTACAGAGTTGTCTTCTACTTCGCACTCGTCGCGGTGGCGGTGACGGTGCCGCCGACGCTGTTCCGGTACGTGTGCCCGACGCTCGAGCAGCTCGGGTATCTCATCGCCGCCGGGGTATTCGCAACCGTCGGCCAGTTCTCCTTGACGTACGGGTATCACCAATCGCCGGCGTCCAAGTTGTCCATCTACAACTACGCCCACGTCATATTCGCTCTTGTTATCGGTCTTGTCTTCTGGAGCGAGGTCCCGGACTGGCTCAGTCTTGTAGGGGGGGGCCTGATCATCGCGGCGGCAATACATCATCACCTGCGGGCGTTGCGCGATCGCGGAACGCCTCCGCCCACATAATCTACGATCCCAACACCGCCTACGCACACGCAGGGTCGGTCATGGCGATCTGCGTAGAATGAGCAGGGTGATATCGTCCGACTGCGGTCTTCCGCCGGCGAACGCGGCCACGTCGGAGCACACACGGTCGAGGATGACATCCGCCTGTTCCGCACGCTCCCGAACAAGCACGTCCATCAGCCGCTGCTCCTCGTAGAACTGATCGCTTTCATTCTCGGCCTCAGTAATGCCGTCGCTGAAGATCGCGAGCACAGCACCGGGATTCAGCATCACCGACTTCGCCTCGTACGGCACGCTCTCCATCATCCCCACCGGCATCCCCGTGGGAGCGAGTTCGCTCATTGTCCCATCCGGTTCCACAAGATACGGAGGGTTGTGACCCGCGTTAACGTAGTCGAGCCGCCCGGTCGATGGTTCGAGAACGCCGATGAACAGTGTTGCGTATTTCACCGCATCGGTCGATTGCCAGACCTGCTTGTTGATGAGTCCCACCGTCTCTGCAAGGTCGCCGGGGCGACTCATCAGCACCTGGACGACGGGCACGATACAGGAGACCAGGAGAGCCGCACCCAGCCCCTTGCCCGCGACATCACCAAGCAGAACTACACATCGCCCGTCCTCAAGTGGCCGGACATCATACAGATCGCCGCCGACCTCCGTGCACGACTCATGGTAGACGGCCATCTCGTACCCAGGCACTGATTTGATCTCCGAGGGCAGGATGTTGCTGATGATATCCCTCGCCGTCGACAGCTCACGCTCGAGGCGCTTCCTCTCTTCTTCCAGAGCGGCCAGACGCGCATGCGTGATCTTGACTGCTATCATGTTGGCAAGTGCTGTGAAAGTTCTCAGCTCGTCCTCTCGGTACCACGATGCGGGATCTTTCGTATCGGCATAGAGTATTCCAATCACATTCTCGTTGTCGAAGAGAGGAGCTGCCATCGCAGATCTGATGGCCTGCCGGATGATGCTGTTCGCACCCTCAAAACGGGAATCCTGCTGAGCGTCCGTGGTCAGGAGCGCTTCTCCGTCGTTCAGAACCCTCTGAATCATCGTCTTGCTGAGGACTATCCCATCTCCCTCGCCGCCGTCCCGGAAACGCGACGCCGTGACGACCGGTTCTGTCTCACCCTCCTCGATCAGAAGCAGCAGCGTTCGGTCCGTACTGACGACTCGCCCGACCAGGTCCAGTACCTGCTCACAGGTCTCCTCAAGCGGTCGGTCTGTGGTCAAAAACTTACCCGCATCCGCGAGAACGCGGAACAGGTTGTAGCTCGTGTCCGGCCCAACACCGACACCCGTCGCGAATATGTCGCCGATGGAGATGGATGAGCATTCTATGGATGAATCGTCCAGCCGGTATTCGTGCCTACCGTCCGTGCTCGATTCACCGCGGGCGCCCGTTCTCTCCTCGCGCTTCGGTCCATCTTCTCGCCCCTCTTCCACCAGCGACAGGACCAAGCCGGCGAACTCGATTTCTGAGCCGTGCGTGAGTTCCACTGTGCCGCTCACTGGGCGCCCATCCACTCTGGTGCCATTCCGGCTGCCCAGATCGGTAAGCGTGATCCTGGATCCTTCGACTGCTATTCTGGCGTGATTGCGCGAGATAGTGCCGTGCTCGAGCCGAACGTCGGCCCCCTCGCCACGGCCTACGGACTGCTCACCTTCCCTGAGCAAATGCCTGAACGGCTTGTCCCCAATGGTGCCAACCAGAACGTACGGCATTTCGACAACTCCTCACTGCGCATACTGAAGCTGGTAGAGGCGGTAGTAGTACCCTCTCTGCAAGAGAAGGTCGTGGTGCGTACCGACCTCCCGGATCTTGCCGTGGTGCATGACCAGTATCTTGTCGGCGTGCTGGATGGTAGATAGTCGGTGCGCGATGACGATCGATGTCCTGCCCTCCATCAATCTGACCAGCGCTTCCTGTATGAGCTGCTCGGTCTCCGTATCGATGCTGGACGTCGCCTCGTCAAGAATCAGGATCGTAGGATCGAATGCGAGCGAGCGTGCGAACGCAAGTAGCTGGCGCTGCCCGGTCGAAAGTGTCACTCCCCTCTCATGAACTTCTTCATCGTAGCCGCCGGGGAGTCTCTGAATGAAACCGTCCGCATTTACGTGTTGAGCCACCTCTCGCAGACGATCATCGTCGATCGCCCTGTTGCCGAGCCGGATGTTCCCCCCGATGTCGCCCGCGAAGAGAAAAACGTCCTGCATGACCAGACCGATGTGCGAACGCACGAACGACCGGTCCATCCGACAAAGATCGATCCCGTCAAGAGTGATCCTTCCCTCCTCAACATCGTAGAACCTCTCGATCAGATTGATGATCGAGGTCTTGCCTGCGCCCGTGGCTCCTACAACGGCGACGGTCTCCCCCGGTTCGACGGTGAACGAAACGTCTCTCAGAACCTGCTCTCCCTCGACATACGAGAAGCTGACGTTCTCGAAGCAGATGCGCCCCTCGATAGTGTCCGGCCGGACAGGTTCCTCGGGATCGAGTATCACCTGGTCGTTATCCAGAAGCATGAAGATGCGTTCAGACGACGCCATGGCCTGTTGCATCGTGCCGTATTGCTGGGCGAGGTTTCGCAGGGGACGGAAGAACATCTGCACGTACGAAAGGAACGCAATGACGGTTCCGAGCGACAGCGTGTTCCTGATGACGCTCCCACCTCCATACCAGATGACCAACCCTATGGCGACCGAGCTGGCCAGCTCCATGAGCGGCGTGAACATCGCGAACGCCCGTATCTGCTTCATCGCCGCGAGGAAATTCTCGTGGTTGATTCTCGAGAACCGCTTGAGACTCTCCTCCTCGTGAGCGAATATCTGGATAACACGCATCCCCCCGATGCTTTCCTGAAGCATGGCGTTGATCTTCGCCACCTTGACGCGAACCTCGCGGAAGGCATCCCGTATCGTGACACTGAAGGCCACGGTCGCCCAAGCCATGAACGGGAGTACCGCCAAGCTCACGAGCGCCAATCTCCAGTTGAGCCTGAGAAGAACGATCACAACTCCCACAAGCACGAAGAGGTCCCGGAGCAACATGGTGACGATGGACGTGAACATCTCGTGGAGAACCTCAACGTCGTTTGTGGCGCGTGTCACGAGTCTCCCAACAGGGTTCTTGTCGAAGAACGACAGCGAAAGTCTCATCATGTGTTTGAGCACTTTCATCCGGATGTCGTACATCACCCGCTGAGATGTGAGCTCCATCATGTTGATCTCAAGAAGGGTGAACCCGAAGGAGACGGCAAGCATCACCAAGAGGATGAGCGCTATCCGCCCCACACCTCTGAAGTCGTCCTCACGCAGGATGCGAATCTGCTCTGGTGACAGCGTCGCGAGAGCGTCTCCCCGAAGTGCTATCCGGTCGCCCGCCACGATGAACTCATCGAGCACGAGTCCCGCCCGCACAGCCTTGTCGCGCGCAGCGGAGTAGTACGAGTCCACCAGAATAACGCCGAGCTCCGATGCCCTCGCCACCTTTCTCGGGTCGTATCCGGAGAGATCCTTCGTGGTGACGAGATACGCCTTCACCGGGCGGGCGCCTTCCCACCTTGAGCCGAAATCGTCGATCACCAGGAGATCGTCCCGATGCTCGGACACGAAGCCGGCCACGAGAGTGGCGGCTTCGCTCCCGGGCCCGCCCCCGGTGACGGCGGAGATCTTACCCTCGACGGGCGCGGAGGCGTCCTCTGCGAGTAGAATCCGCGTCGTGGCAACAATGTAGTCGTCTATCGCGGACCTCATGAGAAAGGGAATCGCCAGCTCGAAGCCGGCTACGAGTATCAGAATGGCCACAGCCGCAGCCACGGTGCGCCAGTGGGGACGGATGAAGACGATGAGCCGCTTCACCAGCCGCGCATCGTACGGCTTGCCGGTAGTCTCATCGTGGTAGTGGGGCGTCATCTGTTTCTCCGGGTGTCCCCGCGCGATTTGCCGACCGCGCTGCGCTGATCCGACCGAGTCCCGCCGGACCCGATGGTCATCTGCTCCATGCTACGCCTAGTCGTCATTCGATTCGTCCATCTCTTCTTCCAGAAGCTGCCTCTCATAGATATCAGCGTAGAGGCCACCCCTGGCCACTAGCTCCTGGTGCGTGCCGCGCTCTGTGATGCGGCCGTCATCGAACACAATGATGTTGTCGGCGCCGCTGATGGACGAGATCCTGTGGGATACGACGATGCTCGTCCTTCCCTGGAGCACTGTGGCGAGACCCCTCTGGATTCCTTCCTCAGTCGCCGTATCCACCGACG
The DNA here is from genome assembly GCA_030609605.1 of Candidatus Eiseniibacteriota bacterium. Lineage (GTDB taxonomy): Bacteria > Joyebacterota > Joyebacteria > Joyebacterales > Joyebacteraceae > Joyebacterum. The sequence goes on along the minus strand of JAUWBY010000097.1, from coordinate 1,072 downwards.
AGAGGGCGTCGTCCAGGATGATGGCCGACGGCAATGCGACGATTGCCCGGGCAATGGCGAGTCGCTGCTTCTGCCCTCCCGAGAGAGTAACACCCCTCTCTCCCACGAGCGTGTCCATGCCGTTGGGGAACTCCTCGATCTCACCGAGAATGCCTGCGATCTCCGCCGCCCGCTGCACGTCATCGTCGGTGGCTTCGGGCGCTCCGAACCGGATGTTCTCAGCGACCGTGTCGGAGAAGAGAAACGTGTCCTGTGGAACGTAGCCGAACGCCCTCCTCACGCTTCTCAGGCTGAGCTCCTTGACGTCATGACCATCCAGGAGTACTTGCCCCTCCCCGGTCTCGAAGATCCTCAGGAGAAGGTTACAGATGGTGCTCTTTCCGGATCCGGTTCTTCCCAGTACACCCAGGCTGCTCCCCGCGGGAACAGCGAAATTCACATCCGAGAGCGCGGGCGCGGCATCGTCATCGTATCGAAACGTAACGTGTCTGAACTCGATCTCACCGCGGACCACGTCAAGATCCAGGGCCCCCTCGGAATCAGCGATCTCGGGAACGGACTCGAGAATCCTGTTGATCCTTCCCATCGAGGCCGAACCGCGCTGCAGTACGTTGACGACCCACCCCATGGCCATCATCGGCCAGGTCAGTATGCCAAGATAGCTCATGAACGCGACAAGATCTCCGGTCGAGATCGTCCCGAGCATCACCTGCCGCCCACCGACGAAGAGGACGATCACGACGCTCATGCTCGACATCAGCATCACGAACGGGAAGAATGCCCCCCAGATCCGGACGAGTTCGACGTTCCGGCGAATGTAGTGTCGTCCGAGATCCGACAGTCGTTCCCGCTGATGGTCTTCCTGAACATAGGCCTTCACGACACGGATGCCGGCGATGCTCTCGCGCACACCCTCCATCAGACGGGAGAATGTCTCCTGGACCCGTTCGAAGCGCTGGTGGAGGAGCTTCCCTGCCCTGAGGGTGAAGAAGGCGATGATGGGCATCGGAATCAGCGCCAGGAGAGTCAGCTTGACGTTCAGAACGAGCATGAACCCGATTGACGCGACACC
>JAUWBY010000252.1 GCA_030609605.1 Candidatus Eiseniibacteriota bacterium | reverse complement strand
CTCGGGCGAGAGCATTCCCTTCTTCACGGTGACCCGTGACGGCCCGAGCTTGTGTCTCGAGATCAAGGATCGGAATGAGCTCCCGCCTGATGCCCGGCTGGTCATTGGAAGCGATGCCAGACCGGTGGCAGAGCTCGTTGCCATGAGGATCGAGGCCCGTTTCTCTGGGGAACATCACCCCGACGGCGTTTTCATTCTGGCGGGTCCATCGTCTGATCGTGCGGCATTCGGTGATTCACTGCACGTGATCGATGTGGCTCCGACGGTCGCGGCACTCCTCGACCTTCCATCGGCTCCGAACTGGGCGGGACGTTCGGCCATCGGAGACCTATCGCCGGAGGCTCTCGAAGTGGCCGTCTACCCCGCGCCATCAGCATCGGCTCCCGCGAACGCTACGATGGATGAGGCCCTCAAGGAGAAGTTGAGGGCGATGGGGTATCTGGAGTAGAGGGGGCCTCGGAGTATCTGGATCATCTCAACAGGAGGAAGCGTGCCCGGACACGCAAGACACTCGATCCCTGGTGCGCGCCGCGCACTCCCAACGATCCCTGGTGCGCGCCGCGCACTTCCAACACTGCCCGGACGCGCCGTGCTACTCACCGCCGCCGTGCTCATCATGCTCGCGGGATGCTCGACAGAGAAAACCAATGGCGGCGCGGATACGCGAGAGTCGTCAGCAATGAACCAGAACAGCCTTCAGGAATCCGCACGGCAGAGCCCGGCGCTCCAGGGCCGCAAGAGCGCGGAGGACCGCCCCGGGCGCTGGCGCGTGGCGATGGGTGACGGTGGCCGACTGAGCGGGGAACAGCTGGCCGAGATCGAGCGGCTCGAGTCGATCGGGTACCTCAGCGGCTCGAAGACCGCAACGGGCGTCGGCGGCGTCACCGTGCACGACCGCACCCGCGCGGGACACGGATACAACTTTTTCACATCCGGCCATTTCCCCGGTGCGCTCCTCATGGACATGGACGGCAACATCCTCCACGAGTGGCGCTGCGCGTTCCTGGACGCGTTCCCGGAATGCGTGGACATCGTCCTGGACGAGCGAACGCAACACTGGCGCCGCAGTTACCTCTACGAGAATGGAGATGTTCTCGGCATCTTCGAGGGCGTTGGTCTCGTCAAACTCGACAGGGACTCGAACATCATCTGGACCTACGACGGTGGCGCCCACCACGACCTCGAGGTCATGGATGACGGTCGCATCTTCGTCCTGACCCGCGACGCGCACCGCGTCCCACGCCTCAAACTGGGCTCCGTCGTGCTCGAGGATTTTATCACCATCCTGAGCAGCAATGGCGAGGAACTCGACCGTATCTCCATCCTCAGTGCGTTCTGGGACTCCAACTATGACCGCGCACTCCTTGCGCTCAAGATGCGGCGGAGCGGCGACATCACACACACCAACACCATCGAGGTGCTCGATGGCTCGCTCGCCGACCGTCTGCCCGCGTTCCGGAAGGCCAACGTTCTCATCTCGTTCAGGAAGCTTCACGCCATCGCCGTCGTGGATATCGAAGCGCGGAAGGTGGTGTGGCTCATGGCTGGTCCCTGGATCGGTCAGCACCAACCAACGGTCCTTCCGAATGACCACATCCTCGTCTTCGACAATGGCGGTGAGACGGACATCTCTCGCGTGATCGAGTTCGATCCCGTGACGCAGGAGGAGGTCTGGCGCTACGGTGGGAGCCACGACGACGGGTTCTACACGAAGTCGTGCGGCACGAGCGCGCTCCTTCCGAACGGCAACATCCTCATCACCGAATCGGACAACGGCCGAGCATTCGAGGTAACGCGCGGTAGAGAGATCGTCTGGGAGTACAGGAACCCGGCTCGCGCAGGCAGCCGCAGCCAGCTCATCGCGACGATCTTCGAGATGGTAAGGCTGCCGGAGAGCTTCCCCGTGGGATGGGCGGAACATTGATGCCGACACCGCCGACCTGGCCGGACACTCTACCCCACTGCTTTCATGATGATCCCAGCCAGCTGTGTGATCTCGAGTTCGTTGCCTCCGTCCGGCGGGGAGCCGGCGGGCGGCGCGTCGAGTGACAGAAAGAAGGCATCATCCCACGTGTGCATGCCGGTGAGATCGGTGCGACCGAAGAGTTCGCGCTCCTTCACACTGTCCTTGAGGTCGTACCCGTGGTGTCCGACCGGGATGAGGTCAGGCGCATTCCGCGTCTCGGGACCCGTGTATATCTCATCGCGCTCGAAGACGTGCTGAATGACCGGGTCACCGTCACAGGTGAGTCCCGAGAGCCCCGACTTGATCTCGTCCCCGATGGATCGGGCCGATGCATCATCAACACTTCCCTTCGGGAAGCGTCCTCTCCTGTTGAGGAAGATGCGACCGGGCGCCACGGCGAACGCCTTCGAACCCTCTGCAATGTCCTCCATGTTCGACGGGTCGTCTTTCTCGAATGAGAGGAACCCGTTGTCGGCCAGCCACCGGTTGATGCGGACCTCCCGCTTGATGCCGCAGAAGCCGTGGTCGGAGAGCATGAAGAACCCCTCTCCCTCGCGGTCCCGCCCATTCTCCGCATCGAATCGCTCGGAAAGCTCACCGATCATCGCATCGACGGCGGTGAAATACTTCATCGTCTGCTCGTGTCGCTCGTGCGACTCGTCCTCGATCGCCGCCCAGAGGTAGTGCATGAGCCGATCGGTGCCGGTCACGACGACCTGCATGAAGTCCCAGTTCTCCTTCTCCCAGAAGTGGAGTGCTGCTGCCCTCCTTGTCGCCAGTGTCGACTCCAACTCATCGAAGAGGAAGTCGTGATCTCCGCGCGCACGGGCCGTGTCAACGTCGATCTTGTAGCTCATGCTTTCGAGATCGGCGAGAACGCGAAGAGGTGCGACGGCCTTCTTGAGAGAGAGAGCCACGAATCCGGAGACGAGCACGCCGGGTATCTCGCGAGCGGGGTAGGTCGACGGCTGGTTGATGACAACGCTCCGCTTCTTGTTCTCCCCCATCTTGTCCCAGAACGTCGGCGCCTTGAGATCCCTGAAGTTGGGGAAACGAATGTCGTAGCTTCCAGGCTTCGGGTCGATGAAGCCGTAGATCCCGTGCGTCCCGGGGTTCGTCCCTGTCATGAAGGAAGGCCAGCTCACGGCCGAGATCTCAGGGAGCGTAACCTTCATCCGAGAAAGGTGACCGAGCAAAGCCAGTCGCGCCACATTCGGCATCGTGCCGTTCGAGATAAGCTCCTGCAGGAGCGTGTACGGCACGCCGTCGAGCCCGATGACAAGCGTGCGCTTCTTCTTCCGTCCGAAGAGTCCCACTGTACCTCCCGCGTATCGAGAATCGAACTGTCGGGCCGATGATACAAGGCCCTCGCGGAGTGGACAAGCACCGAGGCAGCTTCGACTCCGCCGCGTTCCCACGGGCCCGGCAACAAATCCGCTCGTCTCTTCCCACATTGAATCGTTCTCTCCAACCTGCTATACTTGTGTAGTAGTCATGTTCGGTAGCCTATCCCCTGCTCTGGAGGTCACGAAGTGAAACCGTTGCTGGGCGTTCTCTGTTGTGCTCTGCTTCTGACGACCGCACCACCTGTGGCGGCCACCCCTGATGTGACGTGGACACAGCTATTCGGCGGCGGGCTCTTCGAGTGGGGACGCGACGTGGTCGCGACCACCGACGGTGGCTACATCATCGTGGCCGACACG
>JAUWBY010000266.1 GCA_030609605.1 Candidatus Eiseniibacteriota bacterium | reverse complement strand
GGCGAGCAGATGAAGCGCTTCTCCTTGAAGAGACCTTTCTCCTTGATCGTGGCTATGTCGTCGGCGAACGCCTGACGCGTGGCTGTCGAGTACGCCATTACATCCTCGCTCCTGAATGATTCCGTAGTGTTGTCAGCTGCTGTGCTTCTCCACGATCCGCACGATGGAGTTCACGGTGTCGAACGCCTCCGGCGTGGCGTCCTCATCGGGAATTCTGATGTCGTATTTGTTCTCCAGGAATGCCTTGAGCGAGACCATGGAGAAGCTGTCGACGATCCCGGATGAGATGAGAGCGGTGTCCGCGTCCACCTCCAAATCGTCGTCCTCGTCGATGTACTCGTCGATCACGTATTCGAGCACGGCCTCCCTGACATCGTCCATGTGCGTTCCTTTCTTCGTTGTGACGGTGTGACCGCCTGATTGCCTTCCAGCCTAGTCGTCTTCCAGTGTCGACAGATCACCCACGTCCTCGCCCCACTCGATGGCCCGCAGGTACCGCCTGAGTATCTTCCCCGAGCGCGTCCGCGGAAGCTTGTCCGTGTACTCTATCTCCTGAGGCATCGCCAACGGCGAGAGCTTCTTCCTGATGAAGTTCATTATTGAAAGCTCAAGATCGCCCGACGGCTCGAAGCCCGGCTTGAGCGTCACGAACGCCTTGACCACTTCCATGTTGACCGCGTCGGGCTTGCCCACGGCCGCGGCCTCCGCCACTGCCTCGTGCTCCACGAGGGCCGACTCGATCTCGAACGGCCCCACGAGGTGCCCCCCCGTGTTGATTACATCGTCGTCGCGACCAACGAACCAGAAGTAACCGTCCGCATCCACGCTCGAACGGTCGCCCGACACGTACCACAGGCTCGTGTCGGTTCTGAGCTCGTCTGGTGTCGCGCCGTCCGCGGCGCCGACGAAGCGGCTCGCGTACTTCGCCGGCTCCTTCCAGTAGGCCCGGAACATCGACGGCCATCCGGGCCGGAACGCGATGAGACCGACAGAGTTGGGCTCGGTCAGAGGCTCGTGCGTCTTGAGGTCCAGCACCGCGGCTTCAATGCCAGGGAACGGCCTGCCCATCGAGCCGGGCTTGATGGGCAGGCCCGGGTAGTTGGCTATCATGATGGAGCCGGTCTCCGTCTGCCAGAACGTGTCGTGGAAGGCCAGTCCGTAGACCTTCTCACTCCACACCACGGCCTCCGCGTTCAGGGGCTCCCCAACCGAGGCGAGGTGCCTGAGCGACGAGAGGTCGTGTTTGGCGACGAGTTCGTCACCGTCCCGCATGAGCGAACGGATGGCCGTGGGCGCCGAGTACCAGACCGTGACGTGGTTGTCAGCAATGAACTGGTACCAGCGGGCCGAAGTGAACCCCGAGTCGAGGACGCACTGCGTCACACCCAGTGACCACGGACCGATGATGCCGTAGCTCGTGCCCGTGACCCAGCCGGGGTCGGCCGTGCACCAGTAGATGTCGTCCTCTCTGAGGTCCAGAACCCACGAGGTTGTCAGTACCTGGCCCCAGATGGAGTCATGCGCGTGCAGGGCGCCCTTGGGCTGGCCGGTCGTGCCGGACGTGTAGTGCAGCACCGACGGCGTCTCCGGGCCGGACTGGTAGACCTCGAACTCCTCGACGCGCGGCGCGCTCTCGACGTCGAAGAAGACCTCTCCGTCCTTGAGTTTGCTCGGATCGCCCTCGAGCACGATGACGTGCGTGAGATCGGGCAGGCGGTCCAGTATCTTCCGCACCTTCTTCACGTGCTTGCGTGTCGTGAGGATGGCCTTTGTCCCTGCGCTTGCCAGCCTTACCTCGAGCGACTCGTCGCCGAAGGCGCTGAAGAGCGGCTGAACAACGCCGCCCATCTTCAGCACGCCGAGGAACGCGAAGTAAAGACTCGGGATCTTGTCCATGAAGAGGCAGACGCGGTCCCCTGGGGCGATCCCCTGGTCGACCAACATCTGCGCGATCCCGTTCGAGAAGACCTTGAGGTCACCGAACGTGTAAGTCGCCTTCCTGTCCCCGAACCCCTCCCAGATGAGCGCGACCCTGTCGGCGTGACCTCTCGCGCACACACGGTCGGAGCAGATGGCCCCGATGTTCAGAAGCTCGCCCTGCTCCCAGCCGAGGACTTCCTTCGCGACGTCCCAGGTGAAGTTCTCACGTTTCTCGTCGTAGGTGCCGATATTGCTCAAGACTGCCTCCCTGAGGTGCCACGCGGTGTCACGGTTTCCCGTCCTCGAGAACCGCGACGGCGAGGGCTGTCCGTTTCGTGTGCGACATCGAGAGCCTGCATTCGGACACACCTTGCGCCCCGGCCAATGCCAGCGCGCTCCCGGATAGTCGCACGTCCAACTCGCCTGACTCGAGTCTCACGACCTCGACCTCGTGCCAGGTCGGCGCGCCCCCGGCCTCCGCACCCAGGGCCCTGAACACGGCCCTCTTGGCGGCGAGCCGCGCGCCGAGGTTTTCCCATGAGCGTGCCTGGGTACGTGAGTAGCTGATCTCATCGGGCAGGAAGAACTCGCCCACCAGGCTCTCCGTGAGCCCGGCACGGAATTCTTCAAGGTCGACGATATCGATGCCAAGACTCACGACCAACGCACGTCTCCGTTACACGGTCAATCCAGACGGAACCGCTAGATTGTACCGTGCCAGAGACGGCAGGTCAACGCCGAGAGCTGTGTGAATCAAGACGTCAGTCTTCGTGGGGCCTGTAGAGCGCTTTGAGCGTCCCCCAGCTTATCCCGGGATCCACGCCCGTGGCGCAGTCACTCGGGTATGACGGGATGTTCGGCTCGCCTGGAGTGGGTACCATCATGAACCAGTCGTCCGCGCTGCTCTGGTTGGAGTCGAGCCCTCCGGGGCACCGTGCAAGGCAGTTCCCCTGCGGGACACCGTCGGCGAACTGCGGGTCCGTGCAGTCGGTCCACGAGATGGGCACGGGGTCGGGGACATTGTCCCAGTTGACGCCGTCCACCACGCTCGTGCAGTCGATCGCAGCCGACGTGTCGACGCCGGTGGCAAGCAGGATCCCGTCCCCACTGTTCGCGAGGGCGATGTCGCAGTCGGAACCGCCGCAGTGAATGAGATTGGGCACGTCCGGGTTGTCGTTGTCGTCACCGGGATGCACAAACTCCCAGTCCGCCCCGGACAGGTCCGGCCAGATCTCGCCCGGTACTGCATCGACCGCGATCAGCACGAACTCACCCGGCCAGATGGCGATGTCGTAGCCGCCGTGGCTGCCGGGGAAACGGAAGACCGACTCCGGCATTCCGTCGTCTCCCTCATCGGTGATGACCGCACCATCGAGAAACGCTGCGCTCCCCCCGGCGTTCAGTAGCTCAATGTACTCGTTGTGCGCGTCGAACCCCGGCATGTAGTAGTGCACCTCGTTGATCACCACCCTGTTCCAGACCTCCAGCCCCCACGCCACCGGAGCCATCCCCAACAGAGCGATGAGGATCACAGCAGATCGTCTCATGGCTGAGCACCTCC
>JAUWBY010000303.1 GCA_030609605.1 Candidatus Eiseniibacteriota bacterium | reverse complement strand
GAGGTCCGTTTCTCTCTGGCATTCTACAACAACGAGACCGGGAAGAAGGGGATTGATGCCGTCTATCTATCTGGAGGACGGGCACTCGATGAGGCCGTTCGGGAACGCTTTGAGAGTGAGCTCGGAGTCGATGTGAAGCTGTTAGACCCTCTGGGGTCGGTCGCGTCTGGTGATATCGATGTGGATGGACTGAAGGGGCAGAGCGCGAGGTTCGCATTGGCCATGGGATTGGCAAGGAGGAGGTAGAGCATGCTGTTTGAACTCAATATCTACCGTCTCGGCAGGGAGCGACGTCGCGAAGCCGCCGCCCGTGTCCGTTCCCTTGGCATAATCGTCCTTGTGGCAGGCGTGAGTTTCGCAATGCTCCTGATCTACTCGCAGGCACTATGGTCTACCGGGAAGGGTCTTGATGTTGCGCAAGCTCGTCTGGAGAACGCCGAGCGAGCCTTCGAGAAGACGATCGGGGAGGGCACCAGCCTCACGGCAGACGAACTGTTTCTTCTCAAGAACCGGGCCGAGCTGATTCCGTGGAGCGGTGTGCTTCGCCGGGTAGGGGAGCTTGCGCCGTCCGACACGTGGTACATGCGGCTCTCGTTGACGGAAGGCTCCGTGCTCGATGAAACCGGACCAGCGGGGATATTCCACATATTCGGCATCGTCAAGGCGAAGGGTCGCGACGAGAGCGTTACGGAACTCATGGCCTTCGTGGATGCGCTGCGAGCTGATGCGGAGTTGAAGCTGTACTTCCGGGACGCCAAGCTGGCGACAATGCGGTGGGAAGGTGACGTTGAGAATGCATCCATGGAGGGTCTGTCCTTCGAGGCGATCCTGCCTCTTCACGGCCCGATAGCATCAGAGGTGGACTATGTCGACGCGTGACAGAATAGGCATCGCGATTCCGCTCATCGTGCTCGTTCTTGTGATCGTGCTGAACGTGACGGTTCAGAGGCCGCGGTGGAGGACAATGATCTCGCTCACCGGCGATATCGCCCGAGCGGAGATGGCTCTTTCGGGGATTCTCGATACTGAGGTGGACCTTGAAGAAGCCCGGATCTACCTGCCGGAGAAGGTCGACGGAGACATATCAGCCGACCAACGCTTCCTGTCGAGTGTCAGCGCTGAGATGGCTAGGCTCGGTCTGCTGCTCATCCATCTCGAGCCGGAGAGCGACAGGCCGACGATCGGTGATTACCGCGAGAGATCATATCTGGTCGAATTCGAAGGAAGCTACGAAGCGGTCGGATTGTTCCTCCAGTACCTGGAGAATGTGCCGGAGATCGTTGCAATGATCTCCCTTGATGTGAGATCAAATCGAGTGATCGCGGCAGGAAGTGGTCACCGTACGCTCCTGAACTTCACAGTTACGGGTTACTGAATCGCGGACGAGTCTGACCGGAGGATCGGGGGATGGAATCACCATGAAGACCCATCACATAGTAGTCATGGTCGTAGCCACCGTGAGCACCATCTACATAGGTTCGGGGGTTGCTGCGAGGAGCCTCGGTATCTCGGGCACGATAGGGAAGCTCGTAAACGAGGAACGGGTGGGGATGGAAGTCGAGGGAGAGAATCTGTCGGAACTCCTGGAGGACCTGAGGAGCGTTCGGGCAGACGTTGAGATGGCAGAGGAGACGATTACGGCGCGCGATCCGATGGTTCCGAAGGAGAAACAGAAGAGCGCGCCCAGATCTGGATCGTCAGCTCCGCCAAAGCCGAGTCGTCCCGCGGTTGTGGTGACGGCTCTAGTGATCGATAGCAATCCGATGGCAATCATCGAAACCGGAGGCCGCAGCATCAGCGTTAGAGTAGGAGAGAGCGTGAACGGCGGCAAGGTGACGGAGATCGCGAGCGGTGGTGTGGTCATTGACTACGATGGAACCATCCGCAAGTACTCGTATCCAGCGGGCAAGTGAAACAGGGGGAACACAGAAGATGAGGCTTTACGCGAGAATCATCACAGGGCTCCTGCTGGTCTTCATGCTTGCGCCAGCGGTGTCAGCGCAATATGAAGGAGCCACCGTGTCGGTGAGTGCCAGGGAGACCGCACTCACGGACGTCCTCACCATTCTTGCCGAGAAGAGTGGTCTTAACATCGTGACCAGCCCTGCTGTAGAGGGGAAGGTCGTCTCGGTGCACATCAGGAACACTCCGATCGACGAGGCGCTCGACCTCGTTGTCAGGGCCGCTGGTCTTGCCTACGAGAGGGTAGGCAACTCGATTCTCGTTGGAGATACCGAGGCTCTCGCGGAGGAGACGGGTCTCGACACATACGTTCTCGACATCATGTTCGCTGACGCTTTTGAGCTGGAACCGCTCATTGCCGAGATAGCGGAGAGCGCATCGACCGATCCAGGTGGGAACCGTCTGGTCGTGGTGGCATCGCCCGGCAAGATCGAGCAGATCCGCCGCGTCGTGAAGAAGCTGGATGTTCCACCAGTTCAGATCATGCTGGTAACTGAGGTCATAGAGGTAACGACGGACGATCTGATGGAATACGGGATCGATTGGGCCAAGCTGATGAGCCAGACCGTGCTCTTTGCGGAAGGTTCGCCGGAGCCGTCCACGCCTGATGGACTTCCAGAGACAATGCCGTGGGGTGCGCTTCCCTTCGACGTCGACGACATCGTCCGGCAGGCCCAGACTCTGGAGATGACCATTGACTTCCTGGAGGGAGAAGGGAAGGCGCGAATCCTGAGCCGCTCGCAGCTCGCCACGCTGAACAATCGTCAGGCTGAGATCCACATCGGCGACGTCATTCCGTATACGGTCTCAGGCGTTTCGTCGGCAGGCGCCGTCGAGGTGACGGTCGAGCGGGAGAAGGTCGGCGTTACGGTCACCGTTACCCCGAGAGCGACAGGTGATGGACACATCACGGTTCTCGTGGAGCCGAACGTCAGCAGCATTGTAGGCTGGA
>JAUWBY010000225.1 GCA_030609605.1 Candidatus Eiseniibacteriota bacterium | reverse complement strand
GAACAGCATCCTGACCGGTTTTCTCGGTCAGCGCGGAATCAACCTCGTCGACTTCAAGCTCGAGTTTGGGCTCAAGGACGGACGTCTGGTACTCGGAGACGAGATTTCTCCGGACACCTGCAGATTCCACGACGCAACAAGCGGTCGCATCATGGACAAGGACAGGTTTCGTCAGGATCTTGGCGGGTTCATAGAAGCATACAACGAGGTTCTCGACCGGGTCTCTTCCTGAGGTAGGAAACGTGTTTCATGACGAGTGCGGCATATTCGGTGTGTCCGGCAACGTCGATGCTGCAAGGCTGACATACTTGGGTCTCTACTCCCTTCAACACAGGGGGCAGGAGAGCGCGGGAATCGTCACGTGGAACGGTGAGACGGCATTCCAGCACCGCGCTATGGGACTGGTGAGCACCGTTTTCAGCGAGGAAGTGCTGGACAGGCTGCCGGGCAGCGTGGCCATCGGTCACGTGCGGTACTCTACGACCGGACAGAGTCAGCTTGTCAACGCTCAGCCCCTCCTGGTCCGGTTTCAAGGGGGACCGTTGGCGGCGGCGCACAACGGCAATCTGGTTGACGCCTCCAGTCTGAAGACCAGGCTCGAGGCCGGAGGTTCCATATTCCGGACGACAACAGACACAGAGACGATCCTGCATCTCATCGCCAACGCCTACTCACGGCGCGGTCGAAGAACGACTGCAGACATCACGGAAGTGCTCGCCGAAGCGCTGACCGGGGTAAGGGGCGCCTATTCGATTCTCTTCATGATCGATGGTTGCCTGGTGGCCGTCAGGGATCCACGGGGCTATCGTCCGCTCTGCTTCGGAAGGCTGGAGAGCGGGGGATGGGCAGTAGCGTCTGAGAGCTGCGCGCTCGATATCGTCGGTGCCATCTACGAACGCGAGATAGAACCGGGAGAGATTCTGGTGATTGGGCCTGAAGGCCCGAAGTCGTTCCGCCTCGAGGGCGAAGAGGGAACCAAAAGCTTCTGCATCTTCGAGTACATCTACTTCTCCCGCCCCGATTCTATCATACGCGGCGTTTCCGTCGACAGCGTGCGGATGGCACTGGGCCGCTCGCTCGCCCGCGAATGTCCGGCCGATGCGGACATCGTCATCTCCGTTCCCGACTCCAGCAACTCCGCTGCGATGGGATACTCTGAGCAGTCAGGGATTCCGCATGCGATCGGACTCATCAGGAACCATTACATCGGCAGGACGTTCATCCACCCGCGGCAATCGCTCCGCGACTTCCGCGTGCGCATCAAGTACAACCCGGTCAGTGATACGCTTGCCGGACAGCGTGTCGTGGTCGTCGATGATTCGATCGTCAGAGGCACAACGAGTCGCCAGCTCATGGGGATGCTCCGACGGGCAGGGGCCAAGGAGGTGCATCTGCGCGTGGCCTCACCTCCAATCCGTTTCCCTTGCTTCTACGGCATCGACACACCGACCAGGGAGGAACTCATCGCGTCATCCAGTTCGATTCCTGAGATAGCAGAGTTCATTGGGGTCGACTCACTGGGCTACCTATCGCACGACGGACTTCTGACATCGGTGCCACCTCCAACGGAGACCTACTGTGTGGCCTGTTTCGACGGGAGCTACCCTCACGAGGAGGCGCAACTCGTGAGCAACAAGACTGAGATGTTTCGGATCGAAGACGCAAAGCCGACCGGGAGAGAAACAGGATGAGCATTGCGAGAGCACTAATCAGTGTCTCCGACAAACGGGGAATCATTGAATTCGCCGGTGAGCTCGTGGAACTGGGAATCGAGATCATATCGACCGGAGGCACGGCGAGGCATCTCACATCCGCAGGCATTGAGTGCCGCGAGGTAGCGGAGGTGACCGGTGCTCCGGAGATACTCGGGGGCAGAGTCAAGACCCTCCATCCCAGGATCCACGGCGCCATTCTGTCTCAGCCGCAGAAGGAGAGCCACGTGGCGACACTCGAGCTGGAGGGAATCGACCGGATCGATATGGTTGTTGTGAACCTCTACCCGTTCGAGAAGGTGACGACCGCCAATGACACAACACTCGACGAGGCGCTTGAGGAGATCGACATCGGTGGCGTGACGCTTCTGAGGGCGGCAGCAAAGAACTACGAGAACGTCGTCGTGGTGAGTTCCCCTGATCAGTACGGTTCGGTCCTGAGGATTCTGAAGGGGGACGAAGGAGAGATCCAGTCTGAAGCGCGGCGCCAACTCGCTATTGACGCTTTCGCAAGAACGCGCGACTACGATCGAGCCATTCACAGGTACCTCGCGTGCTACGGAGAGAGCGACTCCGCTCTGCCGTGCTTCCTGATCCTGGAGTACGAGAAGGTGCAGGATCTGAGATACGGCGAGAACCCGCACCAGAACGCGGCCTTCTATCGCTCCCACCTACGGAGTCCATCTCCGGGCATCCCGAACGCGGAACAGCTCTCGGGGAAGGAACTCTCCTACAACAACATCATGGACCTGGATGCCGCGCTCGCCGTGGTCAGGGAGTTCGACGAGCCCGCAGCGGCAGTCATGAAGCACGCGACGCCCTGCGGTGTAGCAACGGCTGCGACTCTTGACAGAGCTTATGAAAAGGCTCTTGCCTGTGATCCGATGTCGGCATTCGGAAGTGTCATCGCGTTCAACAGGAGTGTCGATATGGCGACTGCGAAGCTCGTACACGAGACCCGCTTCGTCGAAGCCGTGATCGCACCGGACTACTACAGGAATGCTCTCGAACTCATGCGGGGAAAGAAGAATCGTCGCATACTCAGGGCGCCGTTCCCGGATGTCACCGAGTATCACCTGAGGCCCGAGCAGCACCTGAGATCTCTGGGAGCCAGTGGGCTTCTCCTCCAGGACCTGGACGTCGATATCTTCGAGAAGTCAGATCTTCGCACGGTCACTGAACGGGAACCGACACCGGAGGAGCTGCACTCACTTCTCTTTGCATGGAGGGTGGTGAAGCACGTGCGTTCGAACGCCATCGTTCTGGTGAGCGGAACGGAAACGGTCGGCATCGGGGCCGGTCAGATGAGCCGTGTGGATGCAAGCGTTCTGGCAGTGTGGAAGGGAGGCAAGAGGGTGAAGGGAAGCGTGATGGCTTCCGACGCCTTCTTCCCGATGCGCGACGCCGTGGATGCTGCTGCTGAGGCTGGAGTGACGGCCATTATCCAGCCGGGCGGTTCCAAGGGCGATGAGGATGTCATCAAAGCCGCCGACGAGCGCCAGATAGCCATGATCATGACGGGACAGCGCCACTTCAAGCACTAGGACGCTCCCGGGACGCAAGCCTCTGCGCCTCGGTGGCACCTGAGAGACAAGGACCGTGGAATGGAAGCCAAGAGAGAACTCGTGGCGGTGATCATGGGAAGCGACTCTGACCTACCGACCATGCGGGAGAGCACGAAGATCCTCGACAAGTTGGGCATAGGGTACGAGATGCGCATCTCTTCGGCTCATCGCGCTCCGAAGAAGACTGTGGACCTCGCGGAATCACTCGAAAAGAAGGGGATCGAAGTGGTCATAGTAGGGGCGGGGCTTGCCGCGCACCTGCCCGGCGTCATCGCCAGTCTGACCGTGCTGCCGGTGATAGGCATCCCGATGGAGGGAGGCAACCTGCGTGGCCTTGATGCGCTCTACTCGATCGTGCAGATGCCTTCCGGGGTACCGGTGGCCACGATGTCAATCGGCAAGCACGGCGCGAAGAACGCCGCGATCATGGCCGCACAGATCCTCGCGCTCAAGCACCCGGAGATAGACAAGCGCCTGCGGAGCATGAAGAGAGACCTTGCGCGATCGGTCGACGAAAAGGACAGAGAACTCGTGGCAAGCGAGAATGCCGCAGGCGACTCCTGCAAGGCAACCGTGGAGGGTGGACGATGAGCAGCGTGGTAGTCGTCGGAACACAGTGGGGCGATGAGGGCAAGGGCAAGATAGTGAATGCTCTATCCTCGAAAGCAGATCTGGTTGTCCGTTTCCAGGGCGGAGCCAACGCCGGCCACACGGTCTCCGTTGAGGGAAAGCCCATCGTCTTCCACCTGCTCCCATCGGGTATCAGTGTTCCCGGAGTCCGGAACATCATTGGACCGGGAGTGGTCATCGATCCGATC
>JAUWBY010000144.1 GCA_030609605.1 Candidatus Eiseniibacteriota bacterium | reverse complement strand
AAGGTCGAGGTCCATCCGGATGCGCTCGAGAGGATCAAGACCTGCCGTGCGATGCTGGAAGAGAAGATCCAGGCACACGAGATCATGTACGGGGTCAACACGGGCATCGGTGAGTTCTCCGAAGTCGTCCTGACCGACGAGCAGGTCGGGCAGTTCCAGAAGTATCTCATCTACAATCACGCCGCCGGCATCGGTGACCCCGCGCCGCTTGAGTACGTGCGCGGAGCGATGGCCGGACGGATCAACGTGCACTGCAACGGCAAATCCGGGTGTCGCCCGGATATCACTCTCACCCTTGTGGCAATGCTCAACAAGGGAGTGACCCCGTTCGTCTGTCAGAAAGGTTCGGTTGGGGCAAGCGGTGATCTCGCGCCGATGAGTCAGATAGCGCTCCTCCTCATGGGCGAGGGGGAGGCCTACTACAAGGGCGAGCTCCTTTCCGGCAAGGAAGCGATGGAGAAGGCGGGCATTCCGATTCCGGGACTCGAGGCGCGGGACGGACTTGCCGCCATCAACGGCTCGAACCTCCTGACCGCGATGAGTGCCATCCACATCTATGACATGACGCGCATACTCAAGCACGCTGAGATCGCCTGCGCTATGTCGCTCGAGGCCCTGATGGCGAACACAAAGCCGTACGATGTGCGCCTGCACCAGGCGCGCGGGTTCAAGGGCGCCATCAGGACGGCGGGAGTGCTGCTCAAGGTGATGGCAGGCGGTGACGTGGCAGAGGGCAACCTGAAGATGAAGGTCCAGGACGCCTATTCGATGCGCTCGACTCCGCAGGTCATCGGCGCTGCGCAGGATGCGATCCTGTGGGCGAAGAGCCAGGTCGAGGTCGAACTCAACGGCGTCGGCGACAACCCGGTCTTCTTCCCCGAGCACAAACTCACGATCACCGGCGCGAACTTCCAAGGCTCACCGGTCTCGCTCCCGATGGACATGGCCGGCGCGGCCATAACGATGATCTGCGTTCTGTCGGAGCGCCGCATGAATCGCCTGACGAACCCGGCGCTCTCGGTCGGACTTCCGCCGTTCCTCTCAAAGGGCGCCGGGATGATGTCCGGAATGATGCTCTCGCAGTACACGGCCGACAGCCTCATCGTTGAGCAGCGTATTCTCTCGATGCCCGCGAGCATCCAGTCGATACCAGCGGCAGCGGATCAGGAAGATTTCGTCTCGATGGGCATGAACACAGCGATCAAGAACGGACAGATCATCGACAACGCGTACGGTGTTCTGGGAATCGAGTTCATGGCGGCGGCGCAGGCGATGGACTTCCGCGATTTCAAGAAGGGGAAGGGCACGAGCGCGGCGCACGCGGTCATTCGAAAGCACGTCGAGTTCCTGGATATCGACCGGCCGCTCTACCGCGATCACACGGCGATGCAGGGACTTGTCAGGTCGTGTGAGATTCTCGATGCTGTTGAGAGCGCTGTCGGAAGCCTGGATTAGTGTGAGGAAAGGCAGTTCAGTAGATGGCGAAGAACGATAGAGAGCGTGCCCTCGATTTCGTGAGAGCGAGGGTGGAGGAGGACAACCGGACCGGGCGGTTCGATGGACGCGTTCAAACGCGTTTCCCGCCTGAGCCGAACGGTTACCTTCATATAGGTCATGCGAAGGCGTTCAACCTCAATTTCTCGATCGCCGAGGAGTACGGAGGTCTCTGCAATCTCCGCTTCGACGATACGAATCCTACCAAGGAGGAGACGGAGTACGTCGACCAGATCGTGGCAGACATCCACTGGATGGGCTTCGACTGGGGTGACCGTCTCTTCTACGCATCGGACTACTTCGATCGGCTCTACGAGTACGCACTTCTGCTCATCAGGCTTGGGAAGGCGTACGTCTGCGATCTCTCACAGGATGAGATGCGCGAGTACCGTGGGACACTGACCGAGAAGGGACGGAACAGCCCGTACCGCGACCGCTCGGTCGATGAGAACATGGGACTCTTTGAACGCATGAAGGCGGGGGAGTTCCCGAACGGTTCGAGGACGCTTCGCGCGAAGATCGATATGGCCTCGCCGAACATCAACATGCGCGACCCCGTCGTATATCGCATTCTTCACGCCTCACACCACCGGACGGGGGATGAGTGGTGCATATACCCCATGTACGATTTCACTCACTGCCTGTCGGATTCCATCGAGCGCATCACGCACTCGAACTGCTCGATCGAGTTCGAGGACCATCGCGCGCTTTACGACTGGTTCCTCGACGAACTCGAGGTCTACCACCCGCAGCAGATAGAGTTCGCGCGCCTGAACCTCACGCGTACGGTTCTCAGCAAACGGAAGCTCGTTCGCCTTGTGGAGGGAGGGCTCGTGTGGGGGTGGGATGACCCACGCATGCCCACGATAGCCGGGCTCAGGCGACGCGGCTACACACCCGAAGCCATCAAGGATTTCCTGGGCCGCGTCGGTGTGGCCAAGACGCCGACGACCATCGAGGTTGAGCTTCTTGAGCACTGTCTGCGTGACGACCTGAACGCACGCGCGCAGAGGGTCATGGCCGTCCTGCGGCCGCTCAAGGTTGTTATTGAGAATTACCCCGAGGGACAGGTCGAGGAGCTCGATGCCATCAACAACCCGGAGGACGAAGGAGCGAGAACGAGGAAGATCCCGTTCGCGCGCGTCATCTACATTGAACGAGGCGATTTCCGCGAGGATCCCCCGAAGAAGTTCTTCCGACTGGCCCCAGGACGCGAGGTCAGGCTCAAGCATGCCTACTTCATCACGTGCCGCGACGTTGTGAAGGATCCCGCTACGGGAGAAGTCGTGGAGCTCATATGCACGTACGATCCCGAGACACGTGGTGGAGACGCGCCGGACGGTCGCAAGGTCAAGGGGACACTCCACTGGGTCTCGGCGGAGCAGGCCCTCGACGCAGAGGTGAGGTTGTTCGACCACCTTCTACTTGAAGCCCCGCCAGAGGAGAAGATCCTGCCGGGTCAGGAGCTCTCTGCCGACGGCGAGGCGATCTCGGATGCGGCAGCCGTGCCTCAGGATTTCACCGACCTCGTGAACCCCGATTCGGTGGAGGTTCTCGTGGGCTGCAAGTTGGAGCCGAGTCTTGCGAGTGCGGAGCCGGGCACGCCGTACCAGTTCCTGAGGAAGGGCTATTTCGCGGTCGATCCTGTGGATTCGAGAGCCGGGCGCCTCGTTTTCAATCGTTCGGTTGGCCTGAGAGATACATGGGCGAAGATAGCGAAGGCGCAGGACGCGGGTTAGGCCCCTGAGTGCCGGCGCCGCAGCCACGGGCATCGGTCCGCGTGCGCGCAGTCTGCCGAGGAGGGCACGATGGACGACGACCTCATGAGGGCGGCATCCATCATCCGCGACCGCCGCGAGACAGTGGTCTTCACGGGCGCCGGTATCTCGGTCGAGAGCGGTATACCACCGTTCAGAGGTCCGGACGGGCTCTGGGCGAAGCATGACCCCAGCTTCATCGAGCTGGGGCGTTTTCTTGAGGATCCGGCCGGTTCGTGGATTCTCATCCGGGAGCTCTTCTTCGATGCGATAGAGCGTGCAGAGCCGAACAGAGGGCACGTCGCCGTCGCGGAACTCGAGAGAGCCGGCTTTGTTCGCTCGGTCGTGACCCAGAATATCGACGGTCTTCATCAGATGGCGGGGAGCGAGAAGGTCATCGAATTCCACGGCACGACGCGCACGCTCCACTGTCTCGACTGCCACGCTCAACATGCGCGGGAGAACGTAGACCTGTCGAAGACGCCGCCCTGCTGTGCAAGCTGCGGCGGAGTCTTGAAGCCCGATTTCGTCTTCTTCAGCGAGCAGATTCCGGAGGACGTGTCGCGGGAGTCGTTTGCGGAGGCGGAGGCTGCAGAAGTTGTTCTGGTTGTCGGGACGACGGGAGAGGTGATGCCTGCGGCCTACGTGCCCGTCGTGGCGAAGGAGGCGGGGGCCGTGGTGATTGAGATCAACACATCGATCTCATCCTACACGAGAGACGTTACGGACATCTTCCTGCGGGGAAAAGCCGGCGACGTTCTGTCGGAGCTTGTTCACGAGGTGCGAGGAGCAGAAAAATGCTGAAGCGAGCGCTCAGGAGAGTAGCCGATGGGTGGCCTCTTCTTGTCATCATGACCGCCACCGCCATCCTCGCCTCTCCCTGTGCACGGGCCTCAGTCGATGACCGCGGGTGGCTTGGCATCTACTCCGATCCTGTCGCGGAACTCCCTCTGATCGAGGAGAGTGCGGGCGGCCTGGATGCGCTCGAAGGAGCCGTGTCCGGACTTCTTGTGACGGTGGTCTTCCCTGATTCGCCGGCGGAGAAGGGTGGTCTTCTCGAGGGTGACATCATCGTCGCAACTGGAGGGACGCCGTTCTTCTGTCCCGCCGATAGCGTGCGTGCCGTATTCTCCTCGCGTCTTGAGGGCAAGACCGCAGGCACGCCGTTCCCGGTCCGAGTGATACGCGATGCTGTCAGTCGGTCGTTCGAGCTTCGAGCCATCGACGATCCTGAGCTCGGCCGTATCGACGCGGACGATGGTCGGACAGCGGATCCCGATCCGAGGCGTGGCCTCGATCCGGAAGAGATGTTCTGGCGAAATCCTCAAGTTGTAGTCGACGAGATGTCCTCCGGCGATTCCCTCTCTGCCAGCATTTCGAAGAGGCAGGTTGTGACGGAGCTTCCGGTGATACTGGGTCTGAGGCCTGAGGCGCACTGGCCCAGCCCGAGAACAAACGCGGAGATCCTCCGGGGGCAACACTACTCACCGAGTGAGTTCGCACCGATCGTCTGGTCGCTGGCCGACGAATTCGACATAAGGTCGGAGACAGAAGATCTGCTTGATCGCCTCGAGCGTTGCCATGCAGGGAGCGACCCGTTCCGGCTTGAGATCATGATGCTCGTCCACCGCGATCCGTTCCTGCTGGAGGACGTAACGCGCAGGATCGTAGATCGCTACGCGGGCATCTCGGATGGGCGAGAGGGCGTCGTAACGTCGATCCCGCTCCTCGAGCCTCTGTTCGAAGCGGCGAGGGCGGAACCGTTCGACTGGAAAGGCAGCGCTGCCGGCGCCCCAGCCGCTCTTCTTCTCGACGACGTGGAGCGTGTTCTGTCGAGAGCCCGTGAGTATCACAATCTGGCCTTCGCAGTGCTCACCG
Source organism: Candidatus Eiseniibacteriota bacterium (assembly GCA_030609605.1). Classification (GTDB taxonomy): domain Bacteria; phylum Joyebacterota; class Joyebacteria; order Joyebacterales; family Joyebacteraceae; genus Joyebacterum. The sequence goes on along the minus strand of JAUWBY010000144.1, from coordinate 891 downwards.
AGGAGGAGAAGTCGTTCCTGGATGAGGAGCGGTGGAATCTCTCGGATGCTTTCGCCGGCGACGTCTACATACACTTTGACGAGGACCGTTCCAGATTCGCGAAGAACAAGAGGATCCTCGATCTAGCACGGAAGGTCGACTACGGGGCGCTTCTGGAGTGCGCAGAGACGGTCGGGCTTCTGACCGACCCGGAATGGGTGAGGACAGCGGCCGAGCTCCTTCGCGATGCGCTGGCGGATTCCCTGGGGAAGGGTGTTATTCTCGAGCGTGACACGCCGCTCGGGCGGTTGGTGGTCGGCGGTACGGGTGACTACTGGCACCGTGGGACCGACGTGGCTTTTCTGATCGATCTGGGCGGTGACGACTTCTACACGGGCAACTCCGGCGGAAGTGCGGGGTGGGGAGTTCCGATCTCTGTCCTTATTGATATCTCCGGAGACGACGCCTACGAAGCGACGACCAAGAGCTGTCAGGGGACCGGCTGTCTCGGTGTCGGCGCCCTTCTCGATCTCGGAGGCAACGACGAGTATGTGGGTCTTGAGTGGGCACAGGGAACCGGATACCTCGGAATCGGGTGGCTCCACGATGCTTCCGGTGACGACGTCTACCGCGGACGCACGTTCTGCCAGGGTGTCGGGCTCTTCGGGGTCGGACTCCTGATCGATGATGCCGGCGATGACCGGTACGAGGGCGACTGCCACGTGCAGGGCGTAGGGCTTGCTCGCGGCATCGGAGCGGTCATCGAGCGCGGTGGAGATGATGAGTACTACGCGAAGGGGCTCTACCCGACCGGCTATGGTGACGCGGGCATCTTCGATGCCTGGTCGCAGGGGTGTGGGATGGGCTTCCGCACGCTGGCATCAGGTGGCCTGGGGCTCTTGCTCGACGAGT
>JAUWBY010000090.1 GCA_030609605.1 Candidatus Eiseniibacteriota bacterium | reverse complement strand
GTGAGAAACTCGATCTCAACGACATAGGTTTCCTCTCGGCTCCCGACGAAATCGACAGCCGTGGCTGGGTCGAGTACAACCACGAATCCACTCGCGAGGGCGCCTTCATCACGCGCGGGAGCTTCGGTCTGAATGCGTGGCGGGAGTGGACCTACGCCGCGGCTGAAGGGCACGACATCGACACGGGCGAGGTGGCCTGGTCGTACGGTCGGGGACATCCTCTTTGTGTGGGCGGTGATGCTCACGGCTGGATGCAGCTCGGTAACTACTGGAACACATGGTTCGGGTTCGGCGCGGGTCCGGAAAGTGCGAGCAAGCACCTGACGAGAACGTACGATGGAGAGCAGGGTCCGCTGATGCACTCGCCGGATGCCTTCTGGGGCTGGTGGGGATTCCAGACAGATGGGCGAAAGGACTTCACACTAGTCCATGACGGCAGCATCAACCGCGACAGCGCGGGTGGTCGCAGGACGCGGGTCGGGCTTAGCGGTCACTGGACTCCGACGACTTCCACCAACCTGAGCATCGAGACATCGTACAGGACTACGCACGCGATGACGGCGCACATCGACAACTTCGCCAGTCCAGGCGCCGGCATCGGAGGCGTCAGCTACGTCTTCGCCGAGTTGGATCAGCAGACGCTGGACGTTACCCTCCGGGCCGACATTCTCTTCAGCAGGAATCTCTCTCTGCAGCTCTATGCGCAGCCGTATCTGACCGTGGGGGAGTACAGCCAACCGAAGCAGCTGGCCCGGGCGGACTCCTACGATTTCGATCCGGCAGAGGGGATTCCCGAGTTTGATCCACAGGCGATCAGCGACTATGACTTCAGCTACGCCTCCGTGAATGTCAATGCCGTGCTCAGGTGGGAGTACCGGCCAGGGAGCACGTTCTACCTGGTCTGGAAGCAGGGCAGGAGTGAGTACGCCGAGCGGGGGTGGTCCGGGGACAGCTTTGACACGAGCTTGAGCCCGGCCGACATGTTCGACACCGAGCCTGAGAACACCCTACTTGCGAAGGTCACGTACTGGCTTCCCATTTGAGATAGGGCTGCCGGATCACAGACAGGACAGCCGCACACACAGGACATCTGCACCGCGTTCCGTCAGCGATACATCGCCTTGATGACTCCCCAGGAAGTCGTCTCAACCGATGATCCGCAGTTGCCGCACCCCACGTACTTGGAGCCCAGATGCATGTGGAAATCGTTGTTATTGTACAGACAGGGGGAGTCGGCACAGGTGAAGAAATTGTCAGCGTAGACATCGCAGAGAAGCGGGTTGATGTCAATGAGGTGGCTGCTCCCCAGAAGGTCATTGCCGCCATCGTTTGCGTACGTGAGGCACCACTTCGTTTCCAGATAGGAACTAGGGTGGCGATGAAGCGCCCCGCCCACCACTCCGTAGGCCATGACGCACTGCTGGACGACCATGTGGTTCTCGTTAATGCCACCCTCTGAGTAGATACCGGAGCCCTGCTGGGCCTCGTTGAAGCAAAACGTGCAGTTCAGAACAGTCGGCTTCCCCTCATAGCTCGTGTTCGCATAGAGTCCGCCACCATTGATGGTCGCGATGTTGCGGACGAACGTATTGTAAGAGACGCTCACCTGTGAGAAGGCATTGACATAGAGCCCGCCTCCCCGGCCGGCCGTGTTCTCATAAAAAGAGCTGTTCTTGACCACGGTCCCGGAGATCCTGTCCGGATCGCTCCCGCCGCCTGCCGGAGCGAAAGGCCCCGTCATGCCGGCGTAGATAGCGCCGCCACCCTCACCCGCCGAGTTCTCACGGAAATCACAGCTCGCGATCGTGGCCCACGTACCGAACTTGACCGCGATCGCCCCGCCCTCGTGCGCAGCGGAGTTGCCCTCAAACGTGTTCGACCGGATTATCGGTAGCGCGCCTGTCGCGTATATCGCGCCTCCATCCGTGTCAGCGCGGTTGCCTGTGAACTCGCACTCGATGAGCTGGAGCTCGGAATTAATGCCGATGTAGAAGGCGCCACCGAAGCTATCGGCGTGATTGTTGTCAAAGATGCAGTAGTGGAAGATTGGGCCTGCGCTTCCGCAGAAGACGGCGCCGCCTTGGTCCGCGCGCCCACGCGTGATGGTGAAACCTTCGATCACGCAGTGGATGTCCCCCAAGTCGCTTTCGAAGCGGAAGGCATAGCCCTCATCCTCGCAATCGATGATGGTCAGTTCGGGGCTCTCCACATCCTCAGATAGGAGAATGATGTACGTGGTCCCGAAATCGATCTCCCTGTTGTCGAGGCCGGTGTAGATTCCGGGAGCCACGATGATCGTGTCGCCGGAATCCGCGTAGGCCACGGCCGGTTGTATCGCGGAAAAATCACCGCCACCATTGACGTCTACGTAGATGGTCTCGGCCGATGTGGCTGCCGCCAAGAAGCACAGAAGGACCACTGTGATGGGTGTATAGCGCAGCAAACCAAACCTCCTCTTGGAGCGGAGGCGAGCCACATGAGAGGGCACAGACTACGTCAATCACTCTAGCCCCTTCCCGGGAAGTGGTCAAGCGGCCAAACAGAGAAACCCGACCTCTGAACGGCCGGGTTTCTCGACATTCCGCCTCGCGCGGCACCGCAGGTCCCCGGGGTCTCCGGGGGATGCTCTGCCGTCACCTGCAGCACAGCGTCTCTGGGGTTTACTCCAGAGTCATGCTGATTGGGCTCGTCACTTGCGCCCGGATGTAGCTGCTGGAGTCGTATCCCGGCTCGTCGATGTTCTCTTCGTTGACGTAGTTGAGAGTGAGCGCATAGGGGGCGGCGCTCAGCTCGCTCAATTCGCCCGCTGAGAACGTGTACGATCCGGTGTTCGCCGTCTCAACGCCCACGAAGCCGGCTCCGCCCACTCCAACGATCGTGAGGAAGATGTTGTCACTGCCGCCGACGTTCCACGTCACGCTGAATCCGCCGAGAGACACGGTGTCGCCCATCTCTGGCTCTGTGATGTAGGGGCTGGAGTCCAGAAAGTCGATCGAGACCGTCAAATCGGGCGCCTGACCGCCGCCGTCGATATCGAATGTGTAGGTCTCGTCTTCCTCAAGGAACAGGAGTGGGATGAGCGGCATGTACTTGTATAGAGTCCCCGCGGCGGACCACTCCAGCACGTATTCGTTGCATGTGACCGAATCGACCATGATGGGACTTGCCGGCGCACACGGAGCCACGGTGCTGTCGAACCACGCCACGAGGAAGTCCGTGATGATCGGATCCATGCCGGGCATCTTCATGACGCCACGGTGGATCCTTAGGGCGGCGAAGACACCATCTGCCGATGAACCGATATCAACAGCGGCGACGAAGTCGGACAGATGGTCGATCTCGGCGGATACTTCATTGTCTGATTCATTCACGGTTGTGGTCAACGGCCGCCATCCGCGGCCGTCGTCCGTGTACATGACGATCGAGCTCTCGTCTTCTCCGGCCAGATCACCCTCGTCGTACTCGAGTGTGATCGTCGCGGGAGTTGTGAATGCCGTTCCCGAAGGCTCGATGCTGTACGCCCCTGTGACGAACTGCTTGTTGGCCGGTGGAGCGGTGGGGGAGCCATTCTCCTCAATGGAGAAATCAACCGTGTCGGCAAGCGCTCCGGCCGGAATAGCCAGATTGGCCTCGCCGTCGAGTTCCAATGTTCCGCCTTCAGGACCGATACTGCCTTCGGCGGGTTCGGTAGGGTCATCCGGGTCCGTCCCGCCGTTTCCGGAGGAGCAGCCGAGAGCCAGGGCGAACACAGCCACTCCCAGCAGGAGGAGAAGCAGAGTACGTTTCATGACGACGTGTCTCCCTTCCGCGGGTCTGTCGCACCCGCCTGTTTGCGCCACGTTACGTTGTAGTTTCGACCACATGAGCTTAGTGAGGGAAAATGCTGGAGTCAAGGACACCTTGAACACAGTTCTCGAAAAGGTGTTTGATAGCAGGGATCCGCGAGGTCCGCGCATGCTCTTGAGATCCGCAGGGCGCGCAAGAAGGGGGAGCTGCAACGATATATTCTTGCTGAATGGCATTGGCTATGCTATTTTACGTGGGAGTTGTATCGTTCGAACGCTTCTGATCGTCTTCCGTCGACATCATCTCGCCTTTTCGTCGCTTTTCGCACCGGCCTTCGGAGGGCAGTATTTCAAATCGGGAGGAACCTCATGTTGAAGCGCCATCTCACTTATCTCTTCGTCGTGACCGCACTGCTGCTGAGTGCAGCCGTGGCCTCGGGCGACGCCATAATCGCCGACCACACCACATGTGGTCCCTTCGAGAGCATACCGGAGTCGGTCGTCGACGAGATCCAGGCTCACTACAGGATCTTCTACGGTCACACGTCCCATGGAAGCCAGATCGTTACCGGGATGACTATGCTGTACGATGAGGACGATCTTTTCGCGTACAACTCCGGTGACACCACCATCTACCTGACCGAGTACAGTGATGATCTGGGACACAACGGGGATGTCTCGTGGGTTCCGATCACTCGGGCCCGTCTGGACAATCCGTCGTACAACCTGAATACGGTGATGTGGTCATGGTGTGGAGGCTGTTCGGACAACACGGAAGAGGGGATTGACATCTACCTCGATGCGATGAACGATCTCGAGCTGGACTACCCGGGCGTGCTCTTCATCTATATGACCGGACATCTGGACGGTACCGGCCTCGCCGGCAATCTCTATGCGAGGAATAACCAGATTCGCGCCTACTGCGAGGCGAACAACAAGGTCCTCTTCGATTTCGCCGATATCGAGAGCTGGGATCCGGACGGGAACTACTACCCGGACGAGCATGATTACTGCGCATGGTGCTCCGACTGGTGCGCCCAGCACTACTGCCCGGACTGCTCGAGCTGCGCGCATTCCCATTGTTTCAACTGCTATCAGAAAGGCAAGGCCTTCTGGTGGCTGATGGGGGCGCATCTGATGGGCATGAGCTCGGACGTTCAGGATGGGACGGTCGCGTCGAGGGCGTCACTCGAGCAGAACCGCCCGAATCCGTTCAACCCGATTACCGCGATCAGCTTTGTACTTGATGGACGATCTCACGTCGTCCTGGATATCTACAACATGGCAGGCCGTCACGTGAGGACGCTCGTGGACTCCGACGTGAGCGCCGGGGAGCGGACGATCAGGTGGGATGGAAGAGACGATAGTGGGCGCGAGATGCCGTCGGGCTGCTATTTCTACAGCCTCGCCACCGATGACACGGTGGAAACACGGAAGATGATGCTCCTGCGGTAGTATCACCACAATCGAGGTTGAGAGAAGGCCGACATGCCGGATGGCGGTTTTCTTCGAGATCTGTGGGCGATCAAGGGAGAGGTTCGGGCCTTGGGGCAGGCTCAGCGGATCACAATCAGCTTTGAACGGACGCTTCGTCCAGCGACTATGACCTCGCAGAAGTAGACGCCGCTCGATGCGAACTCTCCTCGCGCATCTTCAGCGTTCCAGTAGACGTTTGCCATCGGCTCGCTTGATCGCCCGCGAGCCACCATCTGCACCAGGCGACCAGACGCGTCATAGATGCGGACCTCATAGTCCCACGATTCGTCTTCCCTGGACTGCCCTTGAGAAGCGGGAGGGCAGATGCGCAGTGTGGTTCCGTCAGTGATCGGGTTCGGGAATATCCAGAGCCGGGGTGCCGTGCCGATACCCGCAACAATCTCCACAACTGCGGATCGTTCACTCTCGTTTCCGGACTCATCCACTGCAGACACCGCGTACCCGTACTGGACACCATCGATCGTGCTGCCGTCTCCGAACTCCAGAACGCCGGATGACACCTCCGTGAGAAGAGCCATTACCGTATCCGCCCCGCTCCGCCTGTACAGACGGTAGGCGGCGAGGTCGGGATCATCGCACTCCGCCCACCCGACAGTGAGAATCCCCGCGCCGGGGGTCACAACCAACGCCTGAGGTACCGACGGCGCGCTGTAGTCGGCTGCCTCCAACGTTTCGAACGTCCCGTCATCTGAAGAAGCAAGGGCCCCGTTCGGGTCCTCACAGAACACCCTGAAATGATACTGCGTCTCCGGGTTGAGGCCGGTCAGCAGCAGTTCATGCTCAGTCACGAACGCCGGGTCGAAGACGCTCGAACTGTAGTCGGGTGATGTTCCGAATCGGACCTCAGACGTAGCTGGGCTGTCTGTGATCCACGACACTCTGGCGTACGTTGGTCCAATCTCGGAGATTTCCAGGTCATCGATCTCAAGCGGGTTCTGGAACCCCGGGGCTCTCGTTTCAAACGAGTACACGTCGGATACCGTCTCCTGCCCGTAGCCGTCAGTAGCCACGATCCTGAAGTCGTAGCTGGTTGAGGGAAGGAGGCCGAGGAGCGCGGCCGAGTGAGCCGTAACAGCATCCGCACCGTCGCCAGTCGCGAGGTCAAAGGCCAGGTCGATACCGTACTCGACATGGCACCAGGCCGGATGCGATGTTGTCCAGCTGAGTGCGACGGCCGTGTCGGTCGTGTCCGAGGCTGCCACCGAGGCCACGATCAACTCGGGAGCAGACACGGCAGCAACGTGGTCCTGTGACACGGCTACGAAACCGAGGCTGTCGATGCTCCAGGCTCTGAAGTGGTACGTTTCGCCCGGCAGCAATCCCTCGACCGTGATGCTGTGGTCGGTGAAGAGTTCGGGAAAGAGCGGCGTGACGTCTCCGTAGCTCTCATCGAGGCCGTACTCTACACGTGAGTCTGAGGGGCGATTCGTCGTCCAGTTGAGCGTGATGAAGCCCAAGTCCGGTTCTGAGCGGAGGTCCGTGATCTCGAGCGGGGAGAGGATGGTAGTGAACGTGCCCTCATCCGAGACACCTGGTATGCCGGCTTCCGTGACCGACCTCACTCGGTAGTAGTAGGTGGCTGTCTCATCCAGCCCCTCAAGCAAGACGGCGTGACAAGTGACATATTCGGAGGTTGAGACCTCCAACCCGTACTCGGGAGTTGTGCCGTACTCAACGATCGAGGTCGCCGGTATGTTCGTGATCCATCCGATGACCGCCGAGTTCCAGCTCACTTGCTTCGGCATGACCTTGAAGAAGATCAGATCATCGGGGTGCCCCGCAGGCTTCGTCTCGAACACCTGATCGGGAGTCATGATCTGATCTCCTCCGAAGCTCGTGCAGACGACGCGGTAGTGATAGATGGTCTCGGGTGAGAGATCGATCAGGACGGCCAGATTGTAGGCCTCGAAGTAGTCAGTGAGCTCTACCGACATCCCATAGTCCGGCGTAAGTCCATACTCGACGACGGCTGTTGCCGCGACCGTTGTGTTCCAGGAGACGGTTGCCGTGAGCGACGTCGTGTCGACAACTGTGACACCGAAGATCTGGAGGTCCGATGCCTGAGTCGAAGCCACGCCATCTGCCGAGACCGCAGTCTGTCCGTCGCCATCGGTGCTCCACGCCCTGAAGTGATACGTTGTCCCCGGCTGGAGCCCGTCGACCATGACGGAGTGTTCGGTCACGAATTCGGGATCAAGAGGTGTCGCACTCCCGTAGAAGTGATCCAGGCCATACACGACGCGCGAGTCCGCCGGCTCGTTCGTGGTCCAGTTCACTGTGATGGAGTGTGTAGTCAGATCCGATGCTTCGAAGCTGCCGATTCTCAGATGAGGCGCGTCGGTGAAGACCGTGTAGTCGCCGGATTTGGTGGTGTTACCGAATGCGTCCGTTGAGATAACGCGATAGTGGTAGGTTGTCTCAGGTTCCAGAGGGAACACGTAGGTGGAGTGAATCGTCGTCATCCCCCCGATGGGGTTCATGATGCTGCCATAGGAGCCGGTTGTGCCGAATTCGACCTGTGACGTTGCCGGGCGGTCGGTGTTCCAGCAGACAAGTGCGTACGTATCGGACACCGCACATGTCTCCACACCCGATATCTCCGGGGGAGCCGGTGTTCCGATCCAGATCGTGACCGGAGAACCGTCCAGATCCTCATCAGTGGCAAACGTGAGAATGCCGAACTCGTCTGACTCGACGGGGTTGGGATAGAGTAGAGAATCGTCGCATGTTACGGCGAATTGCGTGTCCGGGGTCATGCCCACAATGACGTGCGCACGAACGTCCGGTTGAGTTGCCGGGTCAGCCGAGGCAGCACCTGTGAATGCAGAGCAGAGGGCCAGGATCATGAGAACCGGCCACGCTACCCCACGTAGCGTCAGGTACTTGCCACCTGCCGCGCCGCACGAAAAGACGTACAAGAATCTCTCCCTAGCCTGAGTTGCGCGGAGTATATGAACGAGCAAGAAAGCTGTCAAGTCCTTCTTTGCCGTGTGGCGCTGGATGACGGACTCCCGCTACTACCGCCACAATGTAGTCGTAGTGCCCTTGAATGCCAGAAGTGGGCCAACCGGGGTGCTCGCATTCTTCATGATGTCAAGAAGAGAGGGTTGGGGCCGGGCAATGGAAGGAAGAACTGGCTTGGAACCGGGCAATGGAAAGAAGGGGACCCGGAGCCGGGCAGT
>JAUWBY010000288.1 GCA_030609605.1 Candidatus Eiseniibacteriota bacterium | reverse complement strand
GGATGCAGGAATCGTAACTCGCCAGGATCGTGATGGGCACAGGGAACGCCACAGGTAACGATGTTTCGGGGAGACGATCGCGAGGAGAACCAGCGCTGCAACTCCACCTATCAGCCGGATCGTGGTCGCCCAGAGGATGGGGGATCGGTCGAGAACGGGCTTCGTGAGGACTACGCCGAGGGCCATGAGTGCGATTGAGATCGTTGAGACGATGATTCCCTTACGCATGTCTGCCGGGGAGACTTCCTTGTCGGAACCACGACGGGCGGACAGCACGATTCCGAAGAGAATGAGAACAGTTCCCGCGAGATCCCCGGGGGAGAGGCGTTCGCCGAGAAAAATGAACGAGAGAGCGATGACGAAAGGGCTGTATGAGGAGCTGACGATCTGTGAGCGGCTGGCGCCGACCAGATTGAGCCCTTTCAGGAAGAGGGTGTCGGCCACGGTGATCCCGATGACGCCCGCGGCAAGGAGCATACAATAGTCGAGCAAGGGTACCGCTCGAATGAGTTCCTGTCTGAGGACCGCCAGGGTCGCAAGCAGCAGCAGAGTAGCAACGATATTCTTGAAGAAGTTGAGCGCCAGTGGCCCAAGGCTGCGTGCGCTCATGCGAAACAGCACCACAGAACCGGCCCATATGACTGCAGCGGCTATGGAGAGCATCTCGCCCAGGTGTGATGTCGGCAAGTCAGCGGTTCTCCGTTCGGGGCCACATGGGGCCGCTACGTGCCTGGAAAAGGCTGCGAACAGGAGCAATCAAAAAGAATAGCACACGAGAGCCGTCCGGGCGCGAAGAGATTGCTCCAGGGGTCGAAGCAAGCCAGCTTTCTCAACCGGCTGGGTGGGTTACCATGTACCCATGCTTTGCCTTGAGAGGATGACTTGCTGCTTGACATCTCTGCCCATATCCATATAGTATAAAGGTTTGTATGAATGAGCGCTGTAGCAGCGGATGGATGAAGAAGCAGGAGGACGCGTGGACTACGCAATAGTAAGAACGGGCGGGATCCAGTTCAAGGTCTCCGAGGGGGACAAGATCCGTGTTCCCAGCCTTCACAGCGAGGTTGGCGAGAACATCACGATAGAGGACGTTCTCGCTCTTAGTATGGGCGGTGAGCTGACCGTGGGTGCGCCCACGATCGAGGGTGCGAGTGTGTCGGCCGAGATCGCTGGTCATGGTCGCGCCAAGAAGATCATCGTCTACAAGAAGAAGCGCAGGAAGGGTTACCAGCGGAAGAAGGGACATCGGCAGGGCTACACCGAGCTCAGCATTACCAAGATCACGGCGTAGACTGCAGAGGGACGGGCGAGCGTGCCCGGTGATGGAGGATTCCAGGAATGGCACACAAGAAAGGCGTCGGAAGCTCGCGAAATGGTCGGGATTCCAACGCGAAGCGATTGGGAATCAAGCGCTTCGGTGGCGAGTTCGTGCGAGCTGGGACGATCATTCTCAAGCAGCGTGGGACGAAGATCTACCCGGGCGAGAACGTGGGCAAGGGAGGCGATGACACCCTCTTTGCTCTCACTGACGGTCTCGTCACGTTCCAGCGCTGGGGCAAGAACAGAAAGCGTGTGAGCGTTCAGTAGTCCCGGAAGAGCTTAGGCGAGGTGAACTTCCAGGTGCAACACGAGCGTGCCGGCTGCGACGAGGGTGGGGAATCGGTGGAAGACGAGGACGGACGGGTGTCCGGCATTCGTTCATGCGGCATATGTGATTCGGAAGAGGTGTTCTCTCGGGGTAGTGTCGATCCCCTGGAAAGCACCTCTTCGTTGTGAACGGGCATGAAAAGCGCATACAGCAAGAGACGCCCGGCCGCGAGGTCGGAGGAGAGAGACGATGAAGATCAAGTGGCTGGGACACTCATCCTTCCTGATTGAGTCCAGCGACGGAACGAAGGTGATGACTGACCCGTTTGAGTCGGGTTCGTACGATGGGGCCGTCGGATATGCTCCCATCAAGGACTCGGCCGATGTTGTCACCGTCAGCCACGACCATGCCGACCATAACGCTGTAGATGGAATCGGGGGGGATCCGGTGATCATCCGTGGTGGTGAGGAGACGGCGATCAAGGGCATAGTCGTCCGCGGCGTCGGCACGTTCCACGACGAGAGCAAGGGACAGGAGCGCGGGCGCAATATCATTCACGTCGTTGATGTGGATGGTTTGAGGGTGGGGCACCTGGGCGACCTGGGTCACGCGCTCTCGGATGATGAGGCTGAGGCCGTGGGCCAGGTGGACGTGCTGCTGGCGCCGGTCGGCGGCTACTACACCATAGGTCCAGAGGAAGCCAGGGATGTGGCCGAGAAACTTGGCGCCCGGATTGTGATCCCGATGCACTACAAGACGGAGGATCTAGGGTTTCCGATTCAGCCAGTTGATGACTTCCTGAAGCTGATGGGACAGGTGGAGCGAGTCAAGGCGACGAGCGTTGAAATAGACAAAGACAACCTCCCGGACAAGCGAAGCGTGATCGTCCTGGACTACAAATAGCCCTACCACGTTAGACCAGAGGGGCGCGATGGCGAGGGAGAAGGTGCTGGGGGTCATCCCGTGTCGACTGGAGTCCTCCCGTTTTCCGGGTAAGGCACTGGTTCCGATCGCCGGTGATCCCCTCATAGTACATGTTCAGAGAAGGCTCTCGGCTGCTCAATCGGTCGATCGGGTCATTGTGGCGACCGACAGCGAGGAGGTGGCGCGCGTCGTGGCATCTGCCGGCGGCAGCATCGTCATGGTCACGCAGGCGTGTTCCACAGGAACCGACCGGGTCGCGTTGGCCGCAGCGTCGAGCGATGCGGAGATAGTCGTGAATCTCCAGGGAGATCAGCCCCTCATAGAGCCGCACGACATAGATCGGGTGGTCGGTCTTCTGTCGAAGGGCTTTGATATCACGACGATGGCGTACCGCGACGACGATGCTGACGGCTACCTGAGTCGTGACGTCGTGAAGGTCGTTAAGGACCCGGAGGGGCGAGCCCTCTACTTCTCAAGATCTCCTATCCCATCCTTAAAGATTCCGGAGCGGGACAACGTGGACACCGCTGCCGAGAATCCCGGAAAAGCGTCGTATCTCCATCACGTTGGGATATACTGCTTCCGGCGCCGAGCACTCGAGAGATTCGCGTCTCTTTCCCCAGGGGAGCTGGAGACGAGGGAAAACCTCGAACAGCTCAGAGCACTG
>JAUWBY010000212.1 GCA_030609605.1 Candidatus Eiseniibacteriota bacterium | reverse complement strand
GAGGTCGGCTACTACGATGTCTACGTTCTGAAGTTTGGCTACCTCACACACACGGAGGAGCTCTTCATCCAGTACGGCGTCAACACCGTCGATTTCCTGCTCGACCTGGCGCCGTCAGGACTAGTGCAGGGCGCGGTCTTCGAGGCCGGGACGATGGATCCGCTCTCGGCTTCGGTCAAGATCTATCGCGCCGACAGTGGGGAGCTTCACACGGAGGTCTTCTCAGACTCGCTTGCCGGCGGGCGCTTCGAGGTGACGCTCCCGTACTTCAACTATACGTTCAAGGTCCGGGCGTACCATCACATTCCGGAGACCCGCGGCGTCGCGATCGACGAGCCGACCGAGAACGAGCAGTTCTATCTCGAGCCGACGCTCGCGAACCTCCTGGTCATCCAGGACGGCGGGGAGAAGGACGAGACAGTCAAACTCGACAAGACCGGCGCCGTGCTCGACACCTACGACGGCCCGCAGGAGGCGGCAGCGCAGGATTTCGAGATCGACCTCATCGAGCTGGGCTACGATGTCGTAATGGAGACGGTCGCGGGGAGCGACCCCGCGACCTGGGACGACTACGACTTCATCATCTGGTCGTCGGGCAACAGCACTAGCCCGGTCGTAGCGGCGAGCTACCGTGATAACCTTGAGGCGTACGTTGCCGACGGCGGCAAGCTGCTCATCGAGGGCGGTGAGCTATCCTACGACGCCTCGAGCTATCCCGGCTATCCGACGTTCGCTGCAAACGTGCTCCACTCGTACGACTGGGAGCACGACTCGAGCGGCACGGGCATCACGGTCTACGACGGAGCGCACCCGATCACGACGTTTCCGAACACGGTCGGCGACATCGCAGTCAGCTATTCCGGCTATGGCGACCATGACTCCTACATCCCGACGTCCGACGCCGACATCGTGATGAGCTGGTCGAACTACGGGACACTCGCGAGCGTGCTGGTCTACGATGACACGCCGAACCCGGTGAGCGGCCAGATCGTCTTCTACTCATTCAACTACGGCGCTGCCAACGCTGCGGGGCGGAAGGACCTTCTCGAGAACACTGTGACCTACCTCATTACTCAAGAGAGCCTGCCGGATGGCAGCATATCCGGGCATGTATTCTTGGAGGGTGAGAGCGATCACAGCGGCGCGAAGGTGACGGTCTCTCCAGGTGGCCAGAACGCCTTCACCAATGTGAACGGCAGCTACCAGATCGAGAACCTCTACGCCGGGACCTACACGGTAACGGCGACGAAGGAGGGGTGGAGTACGGCTGTCATTGACGAGGTCGTCGTTTCAGCGAGCGGGCATGTGAGCGGCATCGACTTCGTGTTGACCCCGGTCACCGTCTACGAGTACTGCGAGACCCCGGAGCTCCCGATTCCGGACAGCAGCCCAGTGGGTGTCTATGCCCAGCTGCAGTTCCCGGACGATGCCACGGTCTCGGAGGTTGAAGTCTATCTGAATCTGACGCATACCTACATCGGTGACCTCGTCGTGGAGATCACATCGCCGGAGGGCACCACGGTCAGGCTCCACAACCGCTCCGGGGGCAGCTCGAACGACATCGTCGGATGGTATCCATCGGAACTCTCAGTTGATGGCCCGGGCGCGCTCGACGATTTCATCGGCGAGAACGCGCTGGGCGAGTGGGAGATCTGGGTGAGCGACAATGCAGGCAGCGACCTCGGAACGCTCCACACATGGTGTGTGAAGGTGACGGGTGGCTTGCCGTGGACGGGCGTTGAGGATGAGCTCGGAATTCCGAGGTCGTACGTCCTTGGCGGCGTTGCTCCGAACCCATTCAATCCTATGACTGCGATAGCCTACGGCGCACCGAGAGCAAGCAATGTGGAGCTTGCGATCTACAACGTGAACGGCCGATTGGTGAAGACGCTCGTCGATGGACAGGTCGAGGCCGGCTACTACAATGTCGTCTGGTACGGCCGGGACAACGACGGTCATTCGGTCGCATCAGGCGTCTACTTCTGCCGGATGCAGGCTGAGGGCTTCGATGACGCTGTGAAGATGGTGCTCTTGAAGTGATATGGAACGGTTGGTGTGAAACCGATCGTGTCTTTGGGCACCCGCGCCAGCGGCGCGGGTGCCCTTTTGGCGCTACGGATCGTATCAACACGCGTGGTGATTTCCGTGTTCCCTCGTTATTGAGCTCTGTTCGGATATGTGCTAGTCTTACACTGTCTACTGCGCCGCGCGCTCGCGCGGATGACCGGAGCCGAATTGGGTCCGGCCGGCATGTGCGATCCAGGAATGCTCGTGGCCTGGTCTCCAGGCGAAGGTGGCGGAGATGAACGCAGCAAGGTTGGTGCTCGGGATTGCGGTGGCGCTGATGGTTATTGCGCCGGCACGTGCCGGCGTCGGTGAGGAATGGGCGGTCCTCTACGACGGCCCGTCGGGTCTCGAAGACATCGCGTGCGGTATCGCCGCGGACACCCAGGGGCACGTGTACGTGACCGGGAGAAGCGTCGGAACGGCCGGTTGGGATGACTACGTGACGATCAGATATGATCTTCTCGGCCACGAGGATTGGGTCTCAAGATACGATGGGCCGGGAGCGCGGATCGACAATGCGAGGGACATCGCGGTCGACGCGCTCGGGTGTGCCTACGTCACGGGTCTGTCTTGGAACGACACCACGGACTACGACTTCGCCACGATCAAGTACGCGGCGGACGGCGCGGAGGAGTGGATTGCTTTCTACAACGGTCCCGGGGACGGTCAGGACTATCCATCCGCGATAGCCGTAGACAATGCCGGCAATGCGTACGTCACCGGTTTCAGCTGCGTTCCGGGACCGAACTACGACTACGTCACCATCAAATACGACTCGGATGGGAATGAGGAATGGGCCGCTACCTACAATGGTCCGCGGGACATGGTTGATGCCGCCCGAGACATAGCCGTTGACGCGGCCGGATACGTCTATGTAACCGGCCAGAGTGAAGGTGTCGGCACGTCGTTGGACTTCGTTACGATCAAGTACGCGCCGGATGGCACCGAGGAGTGGGTGTCGCGGTACGACGGCCCAGGGCATAACGCCGACTCGGGGTGCGCCATCGGCCTGGATCTTCTCGGGAACGTATATGTCACGGGGGACAGCTGGGACCCCGATAGTGAGGACGATATCGTCACGATCAAGTATGACTCCGATGGCAACGAGAAGTGGGTCTCGGTCTACGATGGACCGGTCTCCAGCGATGATATGCCGCAGGCCATTGGCGTGGACGGCGCCGGCCGCGTTCGCGTCACAGGGATGAGCCACGGCTCCGATTGGAACTTCGACTACGTGACGATCGGATACGATGTCGAGGGTAGCGAGGAGTGGGTGTCGAGATACGATGGTCCCGGCGGTGGTGACGATCTCGTATTCGGGCTTGTTCTTGACGATGCCGGGAACACGTACGTGACTGGACGGAGCTGGGGCGGTGTGCTCACCAGCTACGATTGTGCAACAATCAAGTACGATCATGAAGGTGGGAAGGTCTGGGTGGCACGACACAATGGAGTGGGGAATGACTTTGACGAAGCCGTCGGTATCGTTCTCGACAGCTTGGGCAGGGTTTGTGTGGCAGGCAGGAGCCGGTGTGAAGGAGCGGACTACGACTACTTGACGATCGTGTACGGCGAAGGAGAGGCAACGGAGGTCGAAGGGGGTGGTGTGGCGGAACTCATAGTTTTCCCGGTGCACCCGAATCCCTTCACCAACGAGACTACGATCCGATTCGAAGCTCCACGTGGCGTTTCGCAGGTCAGCGTGGCTGTTTTCGACACCAGTGGGAGGCTCGTAAGGCGCCTGTTCGATGAGGCCGCTGTTGGCGGCAAGTGTCTGGTCAACTGGGACGGCTCCGATGAACGGGGGTGCCCGGTCGCATCAGGCGTCTACTTCTGCCGGATGCAGGCAGAGGGCTTCGACGACGCCGTGAAGATGGTGTTGCTTAGGTAATCACTGGCTGCAACTCAAGAAACAAAGGGCCCCTGTGTGAATCGCACGGGGGCCCTTTTCATCTAAGACAGGAGGTACTGGCGCAGCAGTGCCAATCATGCTATACTTGTCAAGTACGGGGTAGTTGTGCCTTTGGCTCGCTGCCCCCTTGTGGTTCATCCGTGTCCCCCAATCCGGGAGGTTGTAGATGTTCGCAAGAGACCGCAGCGGCGCTGGGCTTACGTACGCCGCGCTCCTCACAGTCCTGATCTCTCTCTCCATGTTGGCGGTTCCGGCAGGCGCGGCTGATGTGACGCCGACGGCGCACACAGCCGACGTGCTTCCGCTGCAGTCGGTGGAGCTTCTGCGCGCACCGATCGTGGATCGTGCGGAACTATCCATCGAGGATGAGCTTCGCGAGGAGCAGGGACTCCCGCCGCGCTATGCGATTCCCAATGCAGTCTCCATCTCC
>JAUWBY010000154.1 GCA_030609605.1 Candidatus Eiseniibacteriota bacterium | reverse complement strand
GAGGTCGTCGGCGAGGTGGTGGAGTACATCTCCAGCAGTGGGAATGGCGCCACGACGGAGATAACAGGAGGCAACGATGTTCCATTCTCCCTGACGGTGCATGCAAGGGGGTTCGACGCTGTTCAGCCCTCCGTCATGCGGACCGGAGACATATCGGACGAGGCTCTCGAGGGAACGCTCATCACGACGTCGGGTGTCATCATGAGCTTGGAGGGATTCGCCATCTACATCGATGATGGTTCCGGTTCCGTCCAAGTCTATCAGAACTTCACCGACCTTGATTTCTCCAAGTACGCTTTCGGCGACAGTATCAGCGTGACAGGCGTTCTTCTCCAGTACGACTACTCGTCTCCGTTCTTCTCCGGGTACGAGCTGGCTCCGCGGTACGAGAGCGACCTGGAGATCATGGAGGCGCACTTCGTTGCGGATGCGGCAGTCACGGCGACCGCGCGAGTGCTCGACATCGATCAGGATGATTGTATCGAGATCTCATACAACGGACCGCAGGCAAGCCGTATCTCGGTCAGGATCTTCGATCTTCAGGGCCGGTCGGTGAAGACACTGTACGACGGCTGGTGCCTGGGGCCGCAGAGGGCGACGTGGGACGGCAAGAATGATCAAGGCAAGGACGTGCCGCCCGGCGTCTACGTCTGTCAGGTTCAGGCCAGAGAAAGAACCGGTGAGGCCGCAGGGGATGCGGCTGTGCCGATAGTTGTCGGGATGAAGCTCCAATAGGGGATTCTATCAGGAACCCTTCTGGTCGAAACCGATCGGACGATCGAAAGCGACCCAAAAGGAGGCAAGGGTGAAAGGGATACGAATTGCAACCGCCGCGGCCATTGTGGTCTGCCTCGTGCTTCCCGGCGTGGCCGGGGCTGCTGGCGTCTTTGACAATCTGGTTCTCTCGCCGAGGGCACGGGCGATGGGTGGGGCGTTCGTGGCGCTCTCGGACGACGAGACCGCGATCTTCACGAACCCCGCGGCTCTCGCGATGCAGGACGAGATCGGGATCTACTCGTCGTACGTAGACCTCTATGGCTACGATTTCTTCAAGCTCGGTTCCGGAGCCGTAACCGTCCCGACGGGTGTGGGAACCTTCGGGATAGGAGCTCGCTACTTCTCCACTGAATACGACGGCAACGAGCTGGAGAGCGAGTATTCATTCGTGGTCGGTCAAGGCGTGATGCTGATGGAAGACGTGCACTCCTCGCTCGCAGTCGGCTACGGACTGAATCTCTACGGACTGAGTTTTCCGACCGAGTCCGTGGGAGGTGTCGATCTTGGATCGGCCAACACCTTCGGCGTCGACATCGGTGTCATAGGCACGCTGAGAGGACGCACCAGGTTCGGGTTCTTCGCGAAGAACATCAACAACCCGAAGCTCGGTGATCCAGATGCCAAGGATCTCCCGCAGTGGTTCACAGCCGGCGTCTGCTACAGCCCGTACGGCGGCGTTCAGACCTGCCTGGAGATTCAGAAACAGACCACGGAGGATCTGCGCGCGTGCTTCGGTCTCGAGTTCGAGATCAACGACTACCTGACACTTCGCGGAGGCATCCAGAACCAGCCGAACAGGATCTCGTTCGGGTTTGGAACCGGGTGGAACATGATCACGCTCGACTACAGCTACACGTCACATGAGACCTTGCCGGGAAGCCACGTCTATGGCCTCGGTATCGATTTCTAGCTTGCGGCCGGTTTAGGGATTGAGGGAGGTACGATGAAACGACTCAGAGCCATGGGGTTTGTGGCGGTGCTGGTCGGTCTCATTCTGGCCGCTAATGCCCCATGTGTTCACGCGGAGGAGCAGCTCGATTTGAATCGAGCGACACTCGAGGAGATACGGGCGTTGCCCATCTCCGAGGAGGTCGCCGAGACGATCTGGCGATACAGGGAGTACACCTCCTACTACGGGAGCGTCTACGAACTGAGAACTCTTCCGGGCGTGACGATCGAGGATTTCCAGCGGATCAAACCACTTGTCAAGATCAGTGCCGTAGCGATCGAAGATGAGGAGCTTCAGCGGATCAACGAGATCTACTACAGGATCAGACAGTGGGAGTCGGAGGAGGGTGGCGGCGAAGCTCTAGTGGATCACTGGATCGATCTTGCGAAGGATCCGGTAAATGTCAACACGGCGACCTACAACGAGATAGCGAATCTCCAGAGCGTATCGCCTCCGGACGCGGCGGCCATCTTCAAGTACATGCGGAAGAACCGTGTGGAGCGGAGATCGCAGCTGCGGAACATTCCCGGGCTCACGTACTGGGGCTACTACAACGTGCGGAACTTCGTGCGTTACGACGACCCCGCCGAGGATGCTCAGTTTCGTGGAAGCTACCAGTTCCGGGTCTACGATACTCCGTCGATTTTCGACACGGAGGAACTCCTCAAGGAGGACCGGAACTTCGCCGACGGAGGGTACGATTCCTGGTGGGATCGTCTCGATCTGGACAGCGCCGGTCCCATCTACCAGCACAAGTTCCGTGGAAGGTGGGGGCAGGACATCAATGCCGGAGCTCTGGCGTACAAGGGGTTCGGCGATGAGGAGTTCACCGCCTTCAAGTTCCACACGACGATAAAGGACAAATCGCTCGGCCCGGTGACATTCGACAACATAGTTCTCGGGAACTACGCTCTCGCCTTCGGCCAGGGCCTGGTGATGCAGAACACCGACTACTTCAAGCCGAGGAATTCCGGGTATGGGTGGGACAAGAGGTATATGGGCATTCTGGGCGACATCTCTCCGACACAGGAGTTTCAGCTCAACGGCATCGCGACGGAGATGACGTACGGCAATGTGAAGAGCGTGGTCTTCTACTCAGATGACTGGAAGGACGCCGTTCTCAATCCGGACGGTACGATCAACCAGTACATCATCATGTCGCCCCGTATCAGCAACGACGACCTGGCCGCGGCCGGCATGCGCGACATGAGGGACGTCGTTCACGAGCAGACGCTGGGAGCGAATGTGAAATACGGCTTCGCGCCGGGTTCGTGGATAGGCGTGAGCGCTTACGAGAGTCGGTACAACAAGTACTGGAAGTCGGGTTACGATCCGAACGGCACGATGGATGTGGCCTGGATCGTTCCGGATGACAACGAGGACAAACTGGTTGCCGCCGACGGCGAGTATTTCTCAAGCTACACAAGCCCCGGCAAGTTCAGGCGCGTCTTCGGCACAGAGTTCCAGTACGTCGTGGACAACGTCGCCTTCGCCGGCGAGTACGCCGCGCTGGACAAGGACGGGGAGCTTTTCGACTTCGAGGACGACGCACACGCGTTCGTCGTCAATGCTTACGCGTCCTACAGCAATCTGAGTTTCCTTGCCCTCTACCGCGACTACGATGTCGACTTCGACAATCCTTACAGTCGTGCCTTCTCTGAGTACAAGCGGTATAAGGGGACGATACTCGAGGATCAGTACTATCTGTCGGATCCGATCTACGGGCTTCTCTACGTGAACTCCGTCACGCCACAGGCAGAGCGGGGACTGTACGTCAATTCACGTTACAGGTTCTCCGATCGTCTGACTCCGTCGATCGAGTACGACGTCTGGGAGCGCAAGGCTGACGGCGCGGACTACTCCCGCCTTGTCCTCAAGCTCAGGTTCCAGCCCATCTACAACATCGTGATGAACCTGAGACAGAAGTGGCAAGGCCGTCTGGGCGAGAACTGGATGACGCCGCAGACTTACGAGCAGGTCGAGACCCGGTTCAGATTGGAGTACAGGCTCTCGAAGTACGATGAAGTCGAGTTCATGCTGTCGAGAGCGTGGATCGAATGGCCGCCAAGGCCGCGGCTATCAGGTAATCCGGAGGCCGACGGTGAGTATCCGGATGTCGGATCTGCCGCCGTCCCGTCGTACGCGGTCGGGGCCGCCGTCACCCACAACTTCAGCGACTGGCTGAAGGTGACGGGATCGGTTCTCTACTACGACGGCTTCATCTGGCTCTTCGAGGATGGGTCGTTCACGATCATCGACGATCACGCCTTCAGGTACTGGATATCGATCTCAGACCGGATCTCCGATCATCTGTCGCTGAGGTTCAGGTGGACCAACAACCAGGCGTTCCCCCTTACCTACGTAGATACGAGAGAGTACGGGGAGAACCCACCGGGGGACCCGGAGCCGAACGGATGGTATGTCAGAGACGACAATGCTGGGTTCCGACTCCAGCTTGATTACTCGTGGTAGGCCGAGCGAGGGCAATGGATGTGAATCGAGAACCAACTCAGGGAATCAGTAGATTGGGGAGGCAGAATATGCGACGAGGATTCACGGTCGTGATGGCTCTCCTCGCTGTCGCGAGTCTGTGCGGGAGCGCCGCAGCGTTTTCGTACGCCGAGTGGCACTACGGGGAGCTTGTACCCGCCGGCGACGCGAGGTCACTGGCGCTTGGTGGAGCCGGACTGGCGTCCGCCGACGGCGCGCGCGGTGCGGGGCTGAACCCCGCGCTGGTCGCAAAGACAGTGGGAGTCGAGATTGCTGCGACCGCAATGGTGCTCACGACGGAAGAGTCAAGAGAACAACCTCTCTACGACAGCTTCGAGGGCGTCATCGGGTACGGCACATACGCTTTCAATACTACGATGTACGACCGCTACATCGGGACGATCTCGTGGAAGCCATCGGGCGACTACGATTGGGCGCCGGCCGTGGCGATCGGGTACCGCCCACTGCTGGACATGAGTTACAACTACCACGTCCAGTATCGGGACTCCGATACGCAGGCGGAGCCGATGGACAAGATTCTCTACGACGACTGGAGCGAGGGCTCGGGAGGGGTGAACGCCTTTAGCGTGACTCTGGCTCAGGAGGTCGTGCCGGCAGTCTACCTGGGGCTCGGCGTTGACTTCCTGAGAGGGCAGGCAGACGCAGAGGAACGACGCGTCTATCCGGAGAACTCTGAGGAAGAAGATACAGACAGTTGGTTCTCATCGGATGATTTCTCCGGGACGCAGTTCACTGTCGGGCTTCTCGTTGAGAAGCTGCATCGTGTGGATGTGGCCGTCGTCTATCGCTCGAGCTTCGAGCTCGCTGCCGACTACAGCGGTGAGAACACGGAGGACGAGGCGGTCGAAGGTAACCTGAAGTACTCGTATCCCTCTGCGATCGCGGTCGGGTTCGAGTACCACCCACGCAACGAGATAATGACCACGGTGAGCCTGGATATCGAGTACACGCAGTGGTCGGAGTTTGAGGACAGTCTCGTCGACGATCTGGATCTGGATGACACCATCGAATACCGCGTCGGCGTGCAGCATCAGTTCTTCAACACAACGCAGGCTCGATTCGGTTTCCTCTACCAGCCTTCCTACACGGACGAGGAGACCACGAGAGCCGCATTCTGCATCGGTCTTGGGCTGGACATCGTCGGCCTGAGGCTGGATGTGGGGGGACAGCTGGGGGTGAGGGAGTACGATGTCGAAGACGGTCGCATCCGCGAGACGACGACCACGGCGATGGTGACCCTTACGCACCAGTTCTAGCCGCCCGGCCACCGGGCGAGGAGAAGTAGATAATGACAATCCGACGAAGGCTCACGCTGGTACTTGCGGTTGCTGTGGCCATTCTGGCTGCCGTGCCGGCGTGGGGTGCTTCAGACTCCGATGGGTTGATCCGCCTGTGCATCGTGTTTACTAACGATATTCACGGTGGGATCGATCCGTCGGGAGCTACCTTTATGAACAGGGAGTTCC
>JAUWBY010000165.1 GCA_030609605.1 Candidatus Eiseniibacteriota bacterium | reverse complement strand
GTGCTTCATCGATATCGGTGACCCGGTCATAGTCGGGCAGCCGACCTACGTCGGGGGCTTGAGCGCCTTTCACAACTACGGTGCACACATGATCGGAGTTCCGTTGGATGAAGGCGGAATGAGGATGGACCTCCTTGAGCTTGAGCTCAAAAAACTAAAGCAGGTGGGAAAGAGGCCGAAGTTCATCTACGTCATTCCCGACTTTCAGAATCCGGCCGGTCTCACGATGAATGAGGAGCGTCGGCGGAAGCTCCTGAAGCTCGCGCGCGAGTACGATTCGCTCATTGTGGAAGACAGTCCGTACAGAGAACTCCGCTATGAGGGCGAGAGCGTCAAGACGATCTACGCTCTCGACGGGACTGGACAGGTGCTCGGGCTTCACACTTTCTCGAAGATCCTGTTCCCGGGGATGAGACTGGGATGGGTGATCGGAGATGAGGCGGTGATACAGAAGCTCGTGACGGCGAAGCAGGCCACCGATCTGTGCACACCGGCCTTCACTCAGGCGATCGTGGCTGAGTTCATGAATAGAAATCTCCTGAGCAAGGTGATCGATAACGTCAAGAGCATCTACTCGGAGAAGATGTCAGTGATGCTCGGGGCGCTCGACGAGTACATGCCCGACCTCGCCGGCCTGTCGTGGACGCGGCCCGAGGGTGGGCTTTTCCTCTGGGTGACGCTACCGACGCACATGAACTCTGAGGAGCTCTTCTACGAAGCGATCGAGAGCAACGTGGCGTTTGTCATAGGCTCGGCGTTCGACTGTACCGGCGAAGAGAAGAATACGATGCGACTCAACTTCTCCTTCCCATCGAAGGACGACATAGTCGAAGGCATCAAACGCCTTGCCAAGGTCATTGAGAAATCAGATCTGAGCCACAGGAAATCAGGCGGCATAATCGCCACGCCGTAGGTGCACGCGGCATGGCGGCAGAGTGTCAAGGGGGCCTGCTTGTTTCGGCCCTGGGACGAAACGGGGGATGAGCAGGCGTGGGAAACATGGTTGCTGCACTCTTTTTCACGATGGTATGATTCTGGGTTTGGCGAGGACTATCGGTGTAGAGAAACCCAACATGGTCTTGGTGACCGACAGAACCAGGAGAGGAACGCATGGCGAACATGGACAAGAAAGCTGATCTGGCAGGACCCGGAATCAGCACGTACGATGAGGTCGCGAAGATCCTTCCTGACGGATACGAGCCGATTCTTCCTCCGATGGAGCGTATGAAGGCGCTCTACGAGATCAAGCGGTACATCGAGGACGGTCTCGCAAGGGAACTCAACCTGCAGATGGTACAGGTTCCGCTCATCGTCGAGAAGAGCAGCGGAGTCAACGACGATCTGGATCGCGACGGGTCGCGTACCCCGGTCGATTTCCCGTGTGGTCTCGGACTCGATAGGCGGATCGAGGCGCAGGTTGTTCAGGCTGCGACGAAGTGGAAGCGCCCGGCCCTCAAACAGTTCGGCTGCGCCGTGGGCGAGGGAATCAATACCGACATGCGTGCCGTGCGGAAGGACTACTTCCTCGACCACGACCACAGCTCCTACGTGGACCAGTGGGACTGGGAGAAGGTCATCACCGACAAGGACCGTAATCTCGATTACCTGAAAGATACCGTTCGCAAGATATGGAAGGTCCTCTATGGTGCGGGGATGCACGCGCAGGAACTCTTCCCGGAACTCAAGACCGACAAGTACCCGGACTTCCCTGAGGAGCTTGAGTTCTTCCACGCCGAAGAGATTCTCGAGATGTACCCGGATCTCCCGAGGAAGCAGCGCGAGACGAAGCTCATCATGGAGCACCCGGCGGTCTTCATCATCGGCATCGGCTGGGTTCTCAAGGATGGCTACCCGCACGAGATGCGCGCAGCCGACTACGATGACTGGGTCACGCCGACCGTCTCCGAGAAAGGTGAGCCGATGCACGGGTTGAACGGCGACATCCTCGTGTGGAACCCGGTCACGAAGCGGCGTCACGAACTGACATCGATGGGCATCCGTGTGACGAAGGAGACGCTCAAGCAGCAGCTCGAGCTCACCGGTCAGATGGACTTCCTCGATCGGCCGTACCACAAGGCCATCATGAACGATGAGATCCCGCTCTCGATAGGCGGCGGCATCGGGCAGGCGAGGACCTATATGTACTTCCTCCGAAGTGCACATCTAGGTGAGGTAACGGTCTCGATCTGGCCGAAGAAGCTTAAGGAGATCTGTGCGGCGAAGAACATAACCGTTCTGGAGTAGTCTTCCAGGGCGTTGTCGGATGAACACAGGGTTGGAGAAGACGTAGTCGCCATACCTTGGGATAGAAGGGGCCATCTGTGGGAAAGCACCGCAGATGGCCCCTTGTCTTGCAGTATGGAGCTGAAGGTTTGGTACGGGCGCGATCTGTGCTATCATTACAGAGCTTTAGGCGGTTCGGTCCGTTGAGCAAGGAGATGTGCCATGTCGGGAATTCTGAGAGTACTGGCCGTTAACCCGGGCGGCATGACCACCAAGATCGCCGTCTACGAGGATGACACGCGCGTCTATGAGGCGACCGTGGATCACTCGCGGGAGGAACTCTCGGGGTTCGATACCATTCCTGACCAGCTTGACTACAGGAAGAGCGCGATCGAGGCTGCTCTCAAGAGTGGGGGCTATCTCGACAAGTCGTTTGACGCAGTCGTCGGTAGGGGAGGCCTCTTCAAGTCGATCCCTAGCGGGACCTACTTCGTCAACGAGGCGATGCTTCACGACGCACGGACCGGTTATGCGGGACAGCACGCCTCCAATCTCGGCGCGCTCCTGGCCGAGGCACTCAGACGGAGTCTTGGTGGCAAGGCGTTCGTGGTCGACCCCGTCTGTGTTGATGAGTTCGAGCCTCTGGCGAGATACTCAGGTCACCCCGAGATCAAGCGCAAGAGTCTCCTGCACGCTCTCAACATCAAGGCCACGGCCAAGAAGGCAGCCGCGAAGCTTAAGAGCAGCATCAACGACATCAACATGATCGTCGCCCACCTGGGAAGCGGGATCTCCATCGCGCCTCTCAGGAAGGGAAAGATGGTGGACGTGAACAACGCTCTCTCAGGCGGTCCTTTCTCTCCAGAGCGTACGGGAGCGTTGCCTCTGATAGAGATGTTCGATTTCATGATCGAGAAGGAATACGACCCCAGGAGAATGAAGAAGTTCATAGCGAAGGAAGGTGGGCTTCTGGCGTATCTGGGCTCAAACGATTTCCGTGAGATCGAAAAGCGCGTGGAGGGTGGCGATGCGGACGCGCGCTCGACTGTGGAGGCTATGGCCTACCAGACGGGCAAGGAGATATGCGCGATGGCCGCGGTGCTGTCCGGTGACGTCGATGCGATCGTGCTGACAGGAGCTCTCGCCAATTCGGACCTTCTGGTCGGCCTTCTCAAGGAACGCGTCTCCTTCGTGGCCGACGTTCTGGTTCTCCCCGGCGAGAATGAGCTGGTGTCACTGGCCGAGGGTGCGCTGGAGGTTCTGCGAGGGGAAGCGAACCCGAAGATCTATCCCACGGGCGGCGCGGCAACAGGGAAAGGCGACGTCTGCCGGTAGGTAGCGTTGCGGTGAGTGATGACGTCTGCCGGCAGGTGGCGTTGCGGTGAGTGATAACGTCTGCCGGTAGCTTGGCGACGAACGACTGTGACTCTCTGATGCATCTGTAGGATCAAGCTGGCGAAAGGAGCACGCATGGCCGGAACACAGCCACCGAGGAGCTTCGACGAGCTTAGAGCAAAGGCGCTCGAGTACGGGACAAAGCGCGGGAGAGCCCGACTCGGTCTGGCCGCAGCGTGGGATGAGTGCGCGCTCGAGGCGGCGCACGATGCGTGGAAGCTCGAACTTGTGGACCCGGTTCTTGTAGGTAACCCAGATCTGATTCAGACGGCGGCCGAGAACGCCGGTTTGGATATCTCATCGTGGCGCATCGTCAAGGCGGACGGGCCGGTTGAATCAGCGCGGAAAGCAGTGGAACTTGTGCGTCAGGGCGAGGTCGACTTCCTCATGAAGGGCAAGATGAATACTGCCGTGCTCATGAGGGCCGTTCTGGACAAGGAGACGGGGATTCGTGCCGGCGGACTCATGAGCCACATCGCCATAGTGTGGACCCCGACCTTCGGTCGTCTGCTCTGTATGTCCGATGGAGGCATAGTGCTGGCTCCGACTCTGCAGGAGAAGGCAGATATCATCAGGAACGCGGTCGATGCCATGCACAAACTTGGATGGGACTGCCCGAATGTGGCCGTAGTCGGGGCTCTCGAACTTGTCAACCCGAAGATGCCACACACTATCGATGCGGCAGCGCTGGCGAAGATGAACGACCGGGGTCAGATTACCGGTTGCATTGTTGACGGTCCGTTCGGATTCGACAACGCCATCAGCGAAGAGGCGGCGAGGACGAAGGGCATCAAGAGCCCGATCGCCGGGAAGGCGGATTTCGTCACCTTCGCCGACATAGATGTGGGGAACGTGTTCTACAAGGCTCTCTACTTCATGACCGAGGGCGTTCAGAATGCGGGCGTCCTGATTGGATCGAAAGTGCCGATCGTGCTGCCGTCGAGGGCGGATGGTCTTGACACGAAGCGGAATTCGATCATTGTTGCCGCGGTCATAGGGTACGCCTCCACGGAGTAGCGTGCCGGGGATCTGCTGCGAGCGAGAGTGGCGGAACTGGCAGACGCGCTGGATTTAGGTTCCAGTAGGGAAACCTGTGGGGGTTCGAGTCCCCCCTCTCGCACCATGTGTCAAGGATACGGTCTTTGTGGCTGCACAGGCGTGATTTATGCAGCCGCTCGCAAGAAGGAGCAGCCGTTGCTGATTCGTGTAGAAGAACTCGATGGGTGGAAGAGGAAGCTTGTAATCGTTCTTCCCGAGGAGGACGTCACCAGGAAGGTGAGCGAACTCTATCTCGATCTCTCGAAACGTGTGGATGTACCCGGTTTCAGGAAGGGGAAGGTTCCCCGCAAGATGCTCGAGAGGCTTCACGGCGATGCCGTGGAGGCCGAGGCTCTCGAAGTGCTCATGGGTGAGGCCTACGTTGGCGCTGTCCGGGAATCGGGGCTCAAGCCCGTCTGTGATCCGGTCGTTGAGAGATCGGAAAGCGGGCTGGCGGACGGCGCGCACACCTTCACCGCGACGATAGAAGTGCAGCCCGAGATTGACATCTCCGACTACAGCGGCATGGAGTTCACCGAACGTATCCCGAAGATCACCGACGAGGACGTCGTGCACGCCGTCGATGAACTCAGAGAGCAGCGGGCGGAGCTTGTGACGGCGGGGCGTCCCTCGGTAGCCGGTGACTTCGTTATCATCGACTACGTTCGTCTCGATGACAACGGGAACGCCATCGAGGAATCGAAGCAGTCGGATTTCCCGTATGAAGTCGGAAGGGGAGGAGTGGCGAAGGAGCTGGAGGAGGCGCTTGCGGGCGCAAGTCCGGGTGACGAGAAGAAGGTCACTATCACGTATCCTGACGACTACGAGAGTG
>JAUWBY010000003.1 GCA_030609605.1 Candidatus Eiseniibacteriota bacterium | reverse complement strand
GTTGCGGGTTTGGTCACCGGCTCCAGCACGCCGAAGGCCCGGATCAGCATCGACGGCAGTGCTGCCACGCCGGCCTCCGCCCCGTCGCGGTCCGTCAGCGCGAGCGGAATCAGGCGGCTGACCGGTCCGCTGAGTAAGGGCAGGGGCAGGAAAAGTTTCAGCAGACCCGTCCACCAGAGTGCATTCAGAAACCGCGCAGGAGCAGATCGGCTCATCATCAATGCAATGATGGTGACAAAGGCGATGACGAGTGTGCTCTGCCACAGATGGGTGGCCATGCCGAACCAGAACTGATGAATCATGGCGCCGATCGCAGACATTGGTTCACCCGCCTTCCCGATCGTCCCGGTCATCATCCCCCGGTGGCTGAGATCTCTGCTCGATCTGTCTCTCGAGTTCCCTGATATCCTCGAGTGACACCTCCTTCATGTCCGCCAGATGTGCCACCAACGGAGCGGCCGCGCCGTCAAACGCGACGTCGAGGAATCGTCGGATCTCCTTGTGGAGCATTGCTGCAGAATGGACCACGGAGCAGTAGACCCAGGCCTTGCCGTCCTTGCGCACGCGCCTGACAGCTCCCTTTTCCTCCAGGCGCTCGATGATCTTGCGTACCGTCGAGTAACTCGGGGGATCAAGCAGATCCTGGTGTATCTCGCGCACGGTCGCCTCGCGGCGGCTCCACAACTTGCGCAGACACTGCAGTTCGAAGCGCGAGAGGTCCGGCAGGTGTCCCATTCAGTATCTCCTTATTATCTGTGACAAGTGTCACAGATAATATGCGACAACTGTCGCATATTGTCAACTGTTTTCTTCGGGGGCGATGAGACAAGTGGAGGGAGAGAAACTGTGTTGGCGCTCAGACAAGGCTGCCAGGCGGCCGAATCTGCAGTCGGGGGGGACACATATGCCCGACCGTGAGATCTACCTTACCATCACCATTTTTCGTGTGGCCACCGTGTCTCCAGTCAAGAGCCGCACCAGGTAGACACCGGAGCTGACCTCACGCCCGGATTCATCACGGCCCATCCAGACTGCCGAGTGCTCACCGGGGCCGCGCTGACCGCTCGCGAGCGTCCTCACGAGTCGTCCCGAGACATCGTATACAGCAAGTTCCACATCGCCCGAAGTCACCAGCGTGTAGGTCAGTATGGTTGTGGGGTTGAAGGGGTTGGGTTGTGGCTGCGCGAGTTCGCTTCGCTTTGCCACATCGCTGACTTCTGTCGGGTTCATGAAGAACTCGTCGATATCGAACTCCGTCGGTTCCTGCATATACGCGGGCTGCGAGTAGGTATCCATCGCCCAATAGAGGAGTCCCTCGGATTCGATGTATTGGATGGCCTGGATATTCGACGACTGGCCTGCCGCGCCCGCCATCACGTTCCAGCTTCGCGCCGGTGAAATCTCAGGGTTCGCCGTCAGCGAATCGACGAGGGCGTCGTAGCGTGAGCACCACGTGGGGGCATAGAGCACTCGGAAGTGGTTTGTAGCAACGAGGTTGTCGCCGGGCACGACCGTGTTGTCGGACTGATCCCGCGTGGCGACCCCGGCGGCGTTGTTGCACTCGATAACGATGGGGCGCGAGTCCATGCCATCGTCCGTCGTGACATGAATGATGTTGCCGCCCTTTCGAGTGCGGTCCTGAATGGCAGCGGTCACATCGTCAGGTGAATGGCTCCCATCTCCGTCGTAGTCCGCCATCTCCATTCCGCTTCTTATCGTGAGGAGTATGGGTTGGTACGGAGTACCCGCTGTTCCCGCATTGTAGTTTCCCATGTCCATGAAAGCCGCGACCCCGGATTCACTGACGGCGGACAGCGCCCCAAGAAAGCCGGCGTACCCGATCGATAGCCAGGGTTGCTCATCGGACTCGGACGGGAAGTGCACAACGAGAGCAGGGTTGTCCGTCAGGATCTGGTGCTTGCTCCAGTCGAGATGCCGTGTGATGACAAGGTGGCCCCCGAGGATTGGATCGTCGATTGTGCTCTGCCCCCAGCTTGACATGCTGGAGCAACCGAAGTACATGCCGCCGTTCCTTTGACTCAGATCAACGATCGCGTTCGAGACAAGGATGTCGGTTGCGTCCATGTTCCTGCCGAGTGTGCTGTTGTAGAGATCCACGCCGGCATCAGCCATGCCCACCAGCGTGTAGTCGACTTCCTGCTGGTACTTGGCGTCGACCGCGAAGTTGCTCAGGTACGTACTCCGGTAGTAGCTGTAGATCATGGGATTTCCCGCGCAGATGTAGCCGACGAAGTAGTCGTCGAAGACCTCCTTTCCGCTCTCGCCCATGAGATAGCCTGAGGCGTAGCCGCGTTCCGCATGCGTACCCCACACTCTGAGGATCGGTTTGCCGTCGATCGTCTCGAGGCTTCCATTGACATCCTGCGCGATGGCGGACAATGAGACGACGAGAACAAGGGCGGCGAAACAGAGCAGTCTCAAGGGAGGACCTCCTCACTCGTACGTTGTTCTCCGGTGGGTGGGTCATGGTACTGGTCAGCTCATCCGTCCCCCGCTGCCAGTTCGGCTGTGTGGTAGCCTTGCCTGAGCGCCGGGGGACAGATGCCCTACCATGAGGTCTATTTTACCATTACCATCTTGCGCACAGCCACCGTGTCTCCAGTGATGAGCCGCACGAAGTAGACGCCGGAGCTCAACCGTCTTCCATCGGCGTCAGTTCCGTGCCACACGATCGCGTGCGCGCCGGCGTCGCGCCGGCCGTGCTCGAGCACCGTCACCAGGCGTCCGGTCAGATCGTAGACGGCTATCTCGACCTCGCCCGATTCCGGGAGCGCGAATGAGATGGTGGCAGTTGGGTTGAACGGGTTCGGCCTGACGGGATCGAGCCGGGCCTCACGGGTGAGGCCGGTGTCATCCGCAACTCCTGAACCGACTGTGGAAATGGCCCAAATCTCGATATCATCGATGTTCCATCCGCAGTACATCCACCCGCCGTCCGTCGTTCCCATCGTCCATCGTACGTAGACCGTCTCCGCGTCATCGGCGATGGACGAGATGTCGACGTCCATCTGCGTCCACTCGGTGTCAGCGATCTCTGCTGTATTCTCCCAGACCGTCACCCAGTCGACGCCATTGTCGCTCACGCCGATAGAGGCGTGATCGTAGTCGGGCTGCTCGACGCCGAGCCATCTCCAGAAGGTGAGATGGACATTGTAAAGATCCTGACAGTCTATCGATCCTGTCGTGAGATGCATCTGTGACAGGTTGTTCGGATAGTCTCCGCTCAGATTGTAGCCGCAGACGTTGGGTCCTGTGTGCCCGGCCGTCGGGTCGGGTCCACCGTACTGGCCACCGCCGCCGGTCGGCTGTCCATATGCCCACTGGCCATCGATCGACCAGCCCGGGTCGGTGTCGAGCGTCCATTCGTGCTGCTTCTCGCTCGTGCCGACTGCGAGGACGACCTCGCGCATCGCGTCTCCGAGTCCGCTAGAGAGGTTCCTGAACCAGATGTCCGCGAGATACGCGCCACTGGGAAGGAGGCCGGCGTTGCTGTTGATCGTCACAGTCACAGTGGCCGTACCCCCAGGGGCGAGAACACCCCCAGTGTCACCAGAGAGTGTGATCCATGTGACCGAAGGATCGATTACCGTAACCTCGTAGTTGATCGACGTGTCACCTCTGTACTCCATCTCGTATTCGGTGCTTTCCGGCGAGAACGGTCCGCCGGTCGGCCCCTCGGATTTGAAATTGCCTGCCGGCGTCACACTGAGCCCGGCATCGATCGTGAGTGCCTTGATACAGAAGTTGCCGGTCTGGCTCCACGACCCGTCATCGTAGTCGTAGAAATCGAGCCAGTCGCCGCCGCTCTTGTAGTAGCTCTCACCCGCGGATGCGCTCGACTCAACGATGACCCGGTAGTTGGCGCCGAGGAGAACGGGTACATCCGACGTGCGATCGTAGGGATGACCACCCTGCGAGAGGCTGACGTACGTGTAGAAGTCGCCGTCGGCCTGGAGGGTCACAGGTGCGGCCAGATCGACCGTGTGGAAACCGGTGCGCTCGTATGAACCGGACTGCGTCGCCAGGAGATTTTGGAGTTCTCCTCCGACGAAATCGTCGTAGATGCTCACCACATAATCGACGTCGTCGACTGCAGTGAAGAAGCTCACCGCCTGCAGGAGTTCGTCACCGACAGCAGTGAAGGCGTTGAATGCTTCGGATGCAGTGGTCAGTGTATCGCGCCACGCGTGGTAGTCGTGGTAGTAGATGTTCTCGTATGTGAACAGCTCGACGTTCTGGAATGAGATGGCGCCCATCTCCGGGTTCTGACAGCAGTGCTTGTCGTAGTAGGAGATCCAGAAGTAGCCGTCGTAGCCCCAGCCGCTGCCCCAGCTGTTCTTGACGAGCCACGCGCCGGGACCCTCTGGGGCCGGCGTGCTCTTGCCGTCATCCCATCCGATGATCGATACGCCGTGGTTCGGCTCGATGATGCTGGACGGTGGCTGGTAGTGGATGTAGTCCGTTATGAACTGACTGTCGTAGCACAGGGCGGTTGCGATAACGCCGTGATCCATGATAACCTGCTTGATGGCGTCGATATTCTCCAGATTCTCGCCCGCTACGTACCACTCCACGTCTCTGGGGTAGTAGTAGTGGTAGGTCTCGAGCGCTCGTAGCGGGGGAGTGCTGTACGACTGGCCGTCCTCATCACGGACGGCACCCTCTGCCCTCGAGAGGTAGGCCGTTGTGACGCGGTAGTCGCCGCCCTGGTGAACCTCGAGACCGCCGGACGTGGGGTAGATGTCCTGGTTGTAGTGTTCGTTGAAGCCGTTCCACCAGTCGAGGTGGTACTCCGCGAGGTTCGGTTCTCCCGTCTCACCTGCGGCGGTCCATGCGCCCGTTATCAGGAGATTCCCCTCGATGGCCGACATCGACCCGAACGTCCAACAGGTGCCTCCGCTCTGGCTCTTGACGGGCGTAACGTAGTTCGTGCCCCCGACATCGCGAAGGTCGTATTCGGCAGGTATCTGAGCCTGCGACATGAGCGGGACCGCCATGACACAGCTCAGTCCTATCAAGACCAGGCAACGGATCAGATGTGTTCTGTTCATTCCGGCGCTCCCTTCGTTGCGCGGGCTCGTGATACGATTCGTGAATAGCCGTGACGCGATACATACAATGCACCGCTCCGGGACAGGACTGAGTCCGTTGGAACGTAGTCTTCTCTACTATACCACAGCACGTGCCAAACATCAAGAAGCCGAGCGGGCCGCCGAGACGCCCGAACAATAGCGAAGATCGCGAGACCCGGCACCTTTCTTGCTTTGTTCCACCGCGACTACTGTCTGGTACGGAGGGGTGGGAATGACGGGTTACGAGCAGATAAACAAGCGATGCTACGGAGCCAGGCGCACGGCTTCGGTGTACGTTCACAGCATCGTCCAGATGCCTGAGGTAATGATATATGTCAAGTATCGTGACGAGATCGCGGGGCGCCGCGTATTGGATATCGGCTGTGGTGCGGGTAGGACGGCTGTCTTTCTAGCCAAGTGGGCAGGCGAGTACGTGGCGATCGACTACTCCCACGAGATGGTCAGGGAGTGCGTGGAGTTCTGCGGCGGAGTCGATTGTACTTTCGGCGACGTCAGAGACATGTCCCGCTACGAAGATGGCTACTTCGACTTCGCGAACTTCGCGAACAACGGATTGGATTCGCTAGGTCACGAGGACCGGCTCTTGGGCCTTCGTGAGATCCGGCGGGTGCTGAGAGACGGCGGACTGTTCTCTTTCTCGACGCACAATAGGGACTACGTCGGCGCGGTCAAGGAACCGGACTTTCACTTCACCATCGATCCGTTTGCTCTGGTGCGCAGAATCGTCAGATACCATCGGCGTACCAGGAACCGTCGTCGTGGCCGCTTGTTCGAGCGCAGCGAGGAGACCTACGAGATAATCAACGATTCCGCGCACAACTTCGGTCTCATCACGTACTACATCACGCACCAAGACCTAGCTGCGCAGCTCGAAGAGGTCGGTTTCGAGCTGGTGGAGACGTACGATCTCAAGGGCAACATCATCGATATCGAGAAGCCGTGCACCGACAGCAGCTGGCTGTACTGTGTGGCGAGGAAGCGCGCGTGAGTCGTTGTCGCCCGCGGGTCTTCGCTTGGACGAGACGCTCGCGGCACCGGCGATCGCCGCGCCTACGTCTGCGGGATCCAAGGCCTCACCATGACTGACTTCTCGCGTGAGATCACCGCCAGCCCGGGTTTGGCGCCTCGTGGTTTTCTCACATGTCGCTTTTCCGTGTAGCTGACCGCCACCTTCGACGAGCGTCCCGCCTTGCTGTGAAACGCAGCAATGGCCGCCGCCTCAAGGATGGCTCTGCGATCAGGGTAAGCCTTGCCGCTCGGGATTCTCAGGATGACGTGGGAGCCCGCGGCCTGATGCGCGTGAAACCAGAGATCGCCCTGGTTCGCTATCCGGTGGGTGAGGATGTCATTGTCCTTGTTCGATCGGCCTACGAGAATCTCCCAGCCGCCACTGACTGTGTACGTGCGGAAGTGCGCACGCGGAGGAGCCGTCTTCCCACGCGATTTGGCGGGTCTCCTCGTTGAGAAACGTTCCTCGAATTCCGCAAGTTGTTCAGCGGATGCGTCGGCGATAGAGGCGCCGAGGACCTCCAGCTTCTCAACCTCCGTTTCCAGCTCGCCAAGTCGTGCCGGGGCTCTTGCGCCGCGTCTCCCGGCCTTCTTCGCGCGCTTGAAATATCTCTCGGCGTTCTGCGCGGGTGATAGAGACGGGTCGATCTCTATCTCCACAGTTGAGCTGCCGTCGAAGTCCTTGAGGCGAATGGTCCGTGCGCCCCGCGTGATATCGCCTTTCCTGGCCAGTATCAATTGCCCCCGGATACGGTGTTCATCCGCCTTGCGTGCATCGGCTATCTCCGCTTCAACCTTCGCGATTGCGCGCCGTTTCCGCGCGAGACGTCTGGAGACAAGGCGAGAAACTGCTGCACGCTTGTGGTCCGTTCCAATGGCATCGAAAAATGTGTCAAAGGCGTACGCTGAGGCTTCGTTGACCGAGGCGAACGTCCTCGTGTCGCCTGCGTGGGCGTCGTCGGTCTGCCGGTCTGATATCCTGACATGTGTGCGTTCAGAGCTGTCGGACCAGGATGTGACGTGGACAGGACCAGCGTCGTCCAACGTGGTCACGTGTGGAGGTGTGTAGGATCTCTCTGCCGCGGTCAAGCTTCGTCGGCCGGTCGGACGCACGACAACGCCGGGTCTGGCGCCGAGTTCCACGACAAGCGTTCGCTCGATCTCAAGACCCGTCGTGTGGGTGCGTGTGAGAGAGAACTCGGCAGCTGTGCGATCCTGAGCCACGGCCACGGATCGGATGGTCGCCCCCTTCAGCTCGCGCTCGAGGTCCGATGACCGTCCACCCTCGGTCTCAGTTGGAGAAGGGCATGCATCAGCAAGGAAAACGAGGGGGAGGGCTCGGGAGAACGAGATAACGAGGAAGCTAGCGTGCTCAGACGTGAGTTCCAGCACCAGAGCCTCATCGGTTTGCAGGGAGACGCGGCGGATGCGCCGGCCTGCGATCTGCGGGGAGATTTCGTCAATCAATCGAGACAAGAGAGCTCGATTCACGGTTGTTCTCCAGAGGGGATTCCGACCCACTTCAGGGCTTCTGGTAGCTACCACACCAAGATCCAGCGTATCGAGGGTCCCGGAACGGCAAGTCGCAGTATAGCCGTCGGGGCGGCGACGTGCAACATCGTCGGAGGACGCGTTGACTCCGGAGCCTCCAGGCGGTATAGTAGCGACTCGCGTGAAAATAAGGAGGGGTGTGCCTGTGCTCAGGAGCATGACCGGCTACGGAAGCGACGAGTCCGCCAGCGGTGGACGGAGTGTCAGAGTTGAGGTGCGCTCGGTCAACCAGCGTTTCCTTGATCTCCAGGTGAGAGCGCCGCGGCTTCTGCTGTGTGTGGAAGACAGAATCCGTCGACATATCGAATCGGTCCTCGATAGAGGCCGTGTGACCGTCTACATTGAATGGCGTGATGAGGCGGCTCTAGGGGCGCCTTCCGTCAATGCTGCGGTTGCCGGCGAACTCGCCAGAGAACTGCGCGAGCTGTCGAAGGAGCTCGGACTTGCGGGCGACATCGATATCGCTACGCTGGCGCGCTTTCCCCAGATCTTCGACCAGCAGGAGCAGAATACAGAAGCCGAGGAGCTGTGGGCCATCGTGAAGCCGGCGCTGGTCGAAGCTACGAATCAGCTTGTCTCGATGCGGGAAGCTGAGGGAGCAACACTCCTTCACGACCTTTCCGGGCGTGTGGACACGATCGAGGCGATCGTCCATCAGGTCGAGGCGGCGGCTCCGCGGGCATCCGAGGCCATGAAGGAACGAATGATGGAGCGGATACGGTCATTCATGTCCGGAGGCGTGGAGGTCGATGAGGGGCGTCTCGCGCAGGAAGTGGCATCGGCGGCAGAAAAGGCGGATTTCACCGAGGAGATAGTGCGACTCCTGGCTCACGTGGCGCACGCTCGTCAGACATTCGCCGCAAGCGGGCCGGTCGGGAAGAGACTCAATTTCCTCGTTCAGGAGATGCACCGGGAGGCGAACACGATCGGTTCCAAGAATGCGGATGCCGAGATGGCGTCGGTCGGGCTCTCGCTCAAGGAAGAGATCGAGAAGCTCAGGGAACAGGTGCAGAACGTCGAGTAATCCGTCGGCGGCCGGCGTATTGGCGGAACGGAGGCACTTCGCATGGGCGCGGTACTTCTCAACATCGGTTTCGGAAACGTCGTGGCCCGACGCTGCATCGTGGCCGTGATCGCGTCCGGTTCCGCTCCTGTGAAACGCCTGAAGGACCACGCTCGTGAGATCGGCAAGCTCATAGACGCCACAGAGGGACGCAGAACGCGTACCGTCATCGTGACCGACAGCGATCACATTATCCTGTCCGCGGTTGCTCCCGAGACCATCACACAGAGGATTGAGGACGGGGATGACCGTCCTGATTCATAGCGGGCGGCGTGATGAAGGAGCGCTCCTCGGGAGATGACCATGCGGAAGGGTTTTCCGATAGTCGTGTCCGGCCCATCCGGCGTCGGCAAGTCCACAATCTGCCGGATGCTTCTGGCCGATGACGAAGCCGTCTCCTACTCTGTCTCCGTCACGACACGACCGCCACGTCGGGGTGAGACGGACGGCGTGCACTATGAGTTCGTGGGAGACGAGGAGTTCGACCGGCTGGTTGGGAGTGATGTCCTGGCCGAGTGGGCGATCGTGCATGGGTTCAGATACGGAACACGGAAGAGCAGCATCAGGGATCTGATGTCGGCCGGGCAAGATGTCGTCATGGACGTCGATGTGCAGGGAGGCATATCAATCAGGGAGGCGTTCCCGGAGGCCCTGCTCATATTTGTCGTGCCTCCCTCGTTCGAGGAGCTGGAACTGCGCCTTCGCGCGCGGGCGACGGACGCTACCGATGTCATAGAAACGCGCCTCGATAACGCGAGTGAGGAACTCGAGTGCGCGGGCGGCTATGATCACATGGTCGTCAATGATGATCTTGGGCGGGCCGTGGCGGAGGTCATGAATATAGTTATCAGAGAGAGAGAAGGTCGTGCGCTGACGCAAGGCCAAGAGAACCGGGCAAAGAAACCAGGACAGGAGTGAATCCGTGGATCCTCTGAAGAAACGCGAGTTCTTGAAGCATGTGCAAAACGAGTACCTTGGCGCCGTGCTCGCTGCGAAAGTTGCACGCCGACTCCACGCCATGTCGGCGGCCGACCGGGAAGACGCGACGGCCAAGGTGACCTCACTGGCTATCTCCCTCATTACGGATGGGAAGGTGGAGTTCGAGGCTGTCGAGACGGCCGAGGATGCTGAAGCCCCTGAGACGAAAGAGGGTGAAGAAGCGGCGTCTGACGAGAATGCGGAGAAGGCGAAAAAATCGGAGAAGTAGATCACCCCGGAGTTCGAATCCTGATGTCCGGACCTCTCAGCGGTAAGACCATAGTCCTCGGCGTGACCGGCAGCATCGCGGCGTTCAAAGCACCGCAGATCGTCACGAGGCTGGTTGGACAGGGCGCGAACGTGATTGTCGTCATGACCGAGAACGCGACGCGGTTTGTGACGCCACTCACGTTTGAGACGCTGTCGGGCAACGCCGTCGTCGCAGACATGTTCCCCGATCGGAAAGCCGGCATGGCTTCCCTTGAAGAAGCGGCGTCCGGACCCGAGCGACTGCGGCACGTTCATCTGGCTGAAGCTGCCGACCTCGCCATCATTGCTCCGGCAACCGCGAACATCATTGGGAAGATGGCCAACGGCGTAGCTGACGACTTTCTCTCGACGGAACTCCTGGCGATGACGTGTCCGACTATCATGGCTCCGGCAATGAATGTGCGCATGATGGAATCGGATGTGGTGAGGGAGAACGTGGAGAAACTCGAGGCGCGCGGGATCATCTTCGCCGAGGCGGAGATCGGCAGGCTCGCGAGCGGAGCTGTGGGGAAGGGCAGGCTGGCCGATCCGGATAGCATCGTCATGATCGCGCTCAAACTTCTTCTTCCGAAGCAGGATCTGGCGGGTCGTAGGGTGGTTGTCTCTGCCGGGCCGACACGGGAGCCCGTGGATCCGGTGCGATTCATCGGCAATCGATCAAGCGGCAGGATGGGGTACGCGCTCGCGGAGCGGGCGCTCAGGCGAGGGGCGGATGTCGTTCTCGTATCAGGACCGTCGCCTCTCGATCCCCCCGACGGTGTAGAGTGCATCTGTGTCGAGACGGCCAGAGAGATGCTCGGCGTCGTGATGAAGAGCTTCGCGCAGGCGGATCTTCTCGTCATGGCGGCGGCGCCGGCGGACTACCGTCCCGCCGAGCCTTCGGATGTCAAGATCAAGAAGACGGCCGAGAGACTGACGCTCGAACTCGTGCGAACGGATGATATCCTCTCTGAAGCAGCGAGCGTGCGGCGGGAGGGACAAGGCATCGTGGGCTTCGCGCTCGAGACGAACGCCGAACTGGAGGAAGGCAGACGCAAGCTCAGAGAGAAGAACCTGGACATCATCGTTGTGAACAATCCGCTGGTAGAGGGTGCCGGCTTCGACACCGACACGAACGTGGCCACCATCCTGACGCGGTCCGGCCGCGAACTCGAACTCGCGAAGATGCTGAAGAAGGATCTTGCCGACGTGATTCTCACCGAGGTCATCAGTGAATTGGGATGGGGTTAGCGCCGATGAGTGGAGCAAAACATGATGACCCGCGGGCGCTCCTGGCAAGCTATCTGACACAGCTGGCCGAAGCCGGTGAGAAGGACATATGTCTCTCGTCCGAGACGGTGGCTCTTGTCAGAGGAGCCGCTTCGTCTCAGAGCGGCGAGTCCGGAGCTGCGCAGACACATGAGAGGCCGCGCGCTTCGCAGGCGCCGGACGTTTCGCAGGGGACGAGTGTTCCACTCAATCGGGCGGTAGAGAGACCGCGAGAGACGGAGGCGCCACAGAGACTGAGTGTAGGGGAGAAGGCAGCTCTGCTTCCCGAACTTGAGCCGATCGAAGTCAAGCTGGCGCTCGGCCCCGCGACAGCAGATCCGGACATGTTCGTTGAGGCGTCTCATCTTGGGAGCTGTACTTGTCTGGATGAGATCGAGCGCATCTCGCTCGCGTGTGAGAAGTGCGAACTCGCCGGGACGCGGATCAATGTCGTCTTCGGGGCGGGCGACGAGAACGCGGATCTGATGTTCGTCGGTGAGGCGCCGGGGGCGAACGAGGACAGGGAAGGGATCCCGTTCATAGGTCGAGCCGGTGCGCTTCTCGACAAGATCATCGAGGCGGCCGGGTTTCGCCGGGAGAACGTATACATCAGCAATATCCTGAAGTGCCGTCCTCCCAACAACAGGACACCCCTCTCAAGTGAGATCGCGGCCTGTGTTCCATTGCTGGCCAAGCAGATAGAGATCATTGCTCCGCGTATCATCTGCACGCTCGGACTCCCGGCGACGCAGACTCTGCTCGGCGTCAAGGGATCCATGGGGAGCCTGCGGGGCAAGGTGTACGCGCAGGGCAATCTGAAAGTGATTCCCACCTACCACCCGGCTGCCGCTCTGAGGGACCCGAAGTACAAGCGGCCGATGTGGGAGGACTTCCTTCGTATCAGAAAAGAATACGACAAGCTCTAGCAGCGGGTGCGGGGTGCTGTTGCCCGCGCGCGGCGGAGGCGCCATGGCCACATTGAGAAAGACAACCGAGCCCGCCGGCATCGTGAGAGCCGCAGACCGAATCCCACCTCAGGCCCATGAAGCCGAAGTGGCCGTTCTCGGAGCAATGATGCTGGACGAGGAGGCCATCGGAGCGGGAGCGGAGCTTCTGACGTCTGATTCGTTCTACACAGATGCACACCGCAAGGTGTTCGGCGCCGTGATGAATCTCTTCTCCAGAAGCGAAGCTGTTGATCTGGTGACACTGACGCAGGAATTGAAGCGAAGCAAACAGCTCGACGGCATCGGTGGCGCCGCCTACCTGTCGACGCTTCTAGGGAGCGTGGCGACGGCGGCCAACGTCCGCTACCACGCGAAGATCGTTCTCGAGAAAGCTGTCCTCAGACGCCTGATACGTGTCGCGACCGAGGTCGTCCAGGAAGCCTACGACGCCGGCGGTGACGCGGCGGAGATTCTCGATCGCGCCGAGAACATGATCTTCGACATCGCTCAGTCCCGCGTGCGCCGCGGCTTCATGCCGATGCGCGAGATCCTGAAGCACAGTTTCGAGGTCATTCAGGAGCTCTACGACAAGAAGGAACACGTGACGGGAGTGGCATCGGGATTCGACGATCTGGACAAACTGACATCGGGTTTCCAGAGGTCGGATCTCATTGTGATCGCCGGGCGTCCGTCGATGGGGAAGACGGCGCTCGCGCTCAACATAACGGCGAACGCCGCCATTCATCACAAGATCCCTGTTGCGCTCTTCAGTCTGGAGATGGCCAAGGAGCAGCTTGTCCAGCGCATGCTCTGCAGCGAAGCACGGGTAGACGCTCACAAGCTGAGGACCGGCTACCTCGCTGACCGTCACTGGTCGAGTCTGACCACCGCGGCCGGTCTGCTGTCGGAGGCTGAGATCTATATCGACGACACCCCCGCCATGACGGTTCTTGAAATGCGTTCGAAGGCGCGTCGGCTCAAAGCTGAGTCGGACGTGGGTCTCGTGATCATCGACTACATGCAGCTTATGCGAGGTACGGGACGTGTCGAGAACAGACAACAGGAGATCTCCGAGATCTCTCGTTCGCTCAAGGCTCTTGCCAAGGAGCTGACCGTGCCCGTCCTGGCACTTTCTCAGCTTTCGCGAGCCGTAGAGCAGCGTGGAGGTGACAGACGCCCGATACTGTCCGACCTTCGCGAATCGGGCGCCATCGAGCAGGATGCGGACGTGGTCATGTTCGTCTATCGCGGTGAGCAGTACGAGCGTACGCCGGAGAATCAGGGCATCGCTGAGATCATCGTCGGCAAGCAGAGGAACGGCCCGACCGGGATCGTCAAGCTCGCGTTCATGTCGGAGTGCACCAGATTCGAGAACCTGACGATGAGGCCGGACGAGGCCTTCGACGAGCTCTAGCAGGTCATTCCAGACGGACTGGTCGTTCGGCACGAGAGCGCCGGGACCCGGGACGTGGAGCCACCATGGACCTTTTTGCCAGGATCGGCCAGTCAGCGATAAATATGTTCGGCATAGTCGGCTCGGCCGGGATCGTGTTCTGGCGC
The DNA here is from genome assembly GCA_030609605.1 of Candidatus Eiseniibacteriota bacterium. Taxonomy (GTDB): domain Bacteria; phylum Joyebacterota; class Joyebacteria; order Joyebacterales; family Joyebacteraceae; genus Joyebacterum. The sequence continues at coordinate 12,849 of JAUWBY010000003.1, read as the reverse complement.
GCGCTGATCTCTCTCCATCGCCTGCCGAGATCCATGAAGTTGGTGGTCGAGCAGATGCAGCGCATCGGCGTCGAATCGCTCCCGCTTGTCCTTGTGACCTCCGTCTTCACAGGCGCCGTGGCGTCCGTTCAGGTTTCTTACCAGCTCAATGAGTATCTCCCCAAGGCCTATCTCGGGACGGCTATCTTCAAGTTTGTCGTGATCGAACTCGGTCCGGTCCTCACAGCTCTGGTCATTGGTGGCCGCGTGGGTGCTTCGATCGCCGCCGAGCTTGGCACGATGCGGGTCACCGAACAGATCGATGCGATGGAGGCGATGGCGATAGATCCGCATCGCTATCTGGTCATGCCTCGCATACTTGGAGCTCTCATCATGCTCCCGGTCCTCACGGTCATCGCTGATACGCTTGCGATCGGAGGCGGGTTTGTTGTTTCAAACGTGGCGCTCGACGTTTCGGGAAAGGTGTTCGTGGATGGAATGCGGACACTCTTCTATGCGGGAGACGTGCTTGGAGGTCTCATCAAGGCATGCGTCTTCGGCCTCATCATCGCTCTCATGGGATGCACAGCAGGGCTTGCGGCGAGAGGCGGTGCAGTCGGCGTAGGGAGAGCGGCCACACGGGCTGTTGTTGCGAGCTGCGTTCTCATCCTCATCAGCGACTATGTTCTGACTACACTCATCTACGGAATCATCTTCTCCTAGGAGGGGCAGTGTCTGGTCGAGTCCTCATTGACGTGCGGGATCTCTGGAAGTCGTTTGGAGACAACCACGTGCTCAGGGGAATCAGCCTGGAGCTCATTGAGGGAGACACGCTGGTTGTTCTGGGATCGTCGGGCTGCGGCAAGAGCGTCCTTCTCAAGCACATCATCGGTCTCCTTGTGCCTGATCGTGGAGAGGTGCTGTTTCACGGCAGGAACATCTTCGACATGAACGCGAGGGAGCTTGGTGAAGCCAGACAGCATTTCGGAATGGTCTTTCAGGGGGCCGCGCTCTTCGACTCGATGACTGTGGGAGAGAATATCGGATTGCCGGCCGTCGAGCACAAGGGGATGCGCGGACAAGAACTTGAGGCGCTCGTTGAGGAGAAGCTCAGGCTCGTTGGTCTTGAGGGCCTGTCCCGGCTGCGTCCTGCCGAGATATCTGGCGGCATGAAGAAACGGGTCGCGCTCGCGAGGGCGATAGCGCTCAATCCGGACATCATCCTTTACGATGAGCCCACGACAGGGCTGGATCCGATCATGGCGGAGCAGATAAACAAACTGATTCGTGATACCCAGAACAAGCTCAGTGCCACCTCCATCGTGGTGACGCACGATTTGCACAGCGCGTGCTTCATCGGAGACAGGGTCGCGCTCATCGAGAATGGGAAGATAGAGTTCATCGGTTCGACCGACGAACTCATGGAAACCGAAGATGAAGCGGTGCAGAACTTCATCGCGCGCGGGCATGCGAATCGCGGACCGCGAGAGAACGATGGGGCCGGTCTCCATTAGACCACGGTCGAACCGGAGCCTTCGAGTCGGAGGCAGACGGATCGTCCGGCGCGTCAGATGTCTCACATCCGGAGGGGACGTATGGCAGGACACGCGAACGAGGTACGGGTAGGGATAGCGCTCACGGTGGCCCTCTTGGTACTGGTGGTCGGTATCCTCTGGCTGAGCGGCGCCACTTTCGGTGAGGGGACCTACTCCTTCGGCATCCTCTTCACCGAGGTAGGCGGTCTCGGAGTGACGGACAAGGTGACGGTGGCGGGAGTGGAGGCGGGCAATGTGTCCGCGTTCGCACTATCGAATCAAGGCCGTGTCGTAGTGGATGTCCGCGTCAAGAGGAGCATCAACATCCCTGTCGATTCGCGCATTACCATCGGGAGCTACGGCTTCCTCGGAGCGAAGCACGTGAATGTCCGTCCTGGGACGAGCACGGTCTACATCCAGCCCGGCACAACGGTCATAGGCACTCACGAAAAGGGCATGAATGACGTCGTGAGCGAGATGGGTGAGGCTCTTATCGAGATACGGCAGGTCCTGAAGACCACGGACGAGATACTGACTGATGCCGAGGGCAAGGAACAGATCAAGAGGACCCTCAACAAGGCTGAAGATGCTGCAGGGACTCTCAACCTGACTATCTCGGATCTCAGAATCGTCGCTTCCGATCTCAAGGGGTTTATCCAGGCGAAGCGCGACCCCGCGTCGGAGGCAATAGATTCGATAGCCGAGGCGTCCGAGACGTTTGCCGACGTGGGCGTGAAGCTCGATACGATAGCGGCCTCTCTCGACTCCATTCTGATTCGCGTCGCGAGCGGTGAAGGTACTCTGGGGAAACTGATCAACGACGATCAGGTTCACGATGAATTCATAGCCGCTATCAAAGAGGTCAGGGATCTCGTGGCGGATATCCGGGAGGACCCCAAGAGCTTTGTGAGATTCTCCATCTTCTAGCAGGTCCTTCCCCGGTGTGGAGCGCGTGCGTGAAAAAGAGAACGGTCTTCTTCTGTAAGGTTTGTGGCAACGAGTCACCCAAGTACCTGGGGAGGTGTCCGGGGTGTGGCGAGTGGAACACATTCATCAAGCAGGATGTGGGATCCGGCGATGGTGGGAGGCGCGAGGCGCATCTACGGACTCCCGCTGAGGCGCCGGTTCCGCTCAACCGCGTCGGAGATGACAAGCGGGAACGGCTTCCCACAGGCATCGGCGAGTTCGACAGAACGCTCGGGGGAGGGATCGTGCCCGGGTCGGTGATCCTGGTGGGCGGCGATCCGGGTATCGGCAAGTCTACCATCCTCCTGCAGGTGAGCGATGCTGTCGCACGGCAGGGTGAGATCGTGCTCTACGTGAGCGGTGAGGAGTCCGCGGCCCAGATCAGGATGCGCGCGCGGAGGTTGGGGATCGACTCAGATGCGATCGTTCTCTACACCGAAACGGATGTCGTGCGGGTCATTGAAGAGGCCGCGGGGATGTCACCCGGCATTCTCATCCTCGACTCCATTCAGACTGCCAGCCACCCTGATGTCTCCGGTTCGCCGGGGAGTGTGTCGCAGGTGAGGGAATCGGCGGCCGCGCTCGTCCGCTTCGCGAAGGAGCAAGGAGTTTCCGTCTTTCTTGTGGGGCACGTGACGAAACAGGGGTCGATTGCCGGACCCCGCATCCTGGAACACATGGTCGATACTGTTCTCTATTTCGAGGGCGACAAGCGCCTCCCGTACAGAATCCTGCGAGCGGTCAAGAACCGCTTCGGCTCGACCGACGAGATAGGTGTTTTCGAGATGACAACCGGGGGTCTCAAGGAGGTAGCTGACCCGTCGGGACTCTTCGTCTCGCGAGACCGCGAGCTGACATCCGGAACGACGGTAATAGCGAGCATCGAGGGTACCCGGGCACTGCTGGTGGAGATCCAGTCGCTCACGGGGCTTTCAAACTACGCGACGCCGCAACGATCGAGCACCGGTGTCGACAGGAAACGGATCCCGCTCATGCTGGCGGTGCTCGAACGGCGTGGAGGACTGAGCCTTGGGAGTCGCGACGTCTTCGTCAGCATCGCCGGTGGTGTCAGAGTGGAGGAGCCTGCCGCCGATCTGGGAATCGCGCTGGCTATTGCCTCGAGCTACTGGGATGTGCCACTCGACGGAGGGATGGTCGTATTCGGCGAGATCGGTCTCGGCGGCGAGATCCGGCGGGTGACTCACGCAGGGAAGCGCGCGCAGGAAGCGGCCCGGCTGGGTTACTCGAAGATCGTACTGCCAAGCGGATCTCTGTCTCGGGCGGAGCGGCCGGACGGAGTGGAGATCCTGGAGGTCAGACGGATCGGTGACGCGATCGATCTCCTGATGGGTGGGCGGCGACGATCCCCAGCGGATACGCGTTCGGGCGTGAGAGCCGGGGACGATGGGCACAGCGATGGGAGTCTGCCATGAATCGCATCGGTGTCGTCCTTGTCGCGGCCGGTTCCTCGACGCGAATCGGTGGCGAGACGCCCAAGCAGTTCCGGATGCTGGGACTGAGACCGATGTTCATCGCATCACTTGTGCCTCTTCTCTCTTTTGCCGACGAGATGGTAGTCGTGGTCCCCGCGGGGCGCGAAGACCATGCGAAGACCGCGCTCAGTGCTGCAGGTCTGTCCGTCACGGCTGTGGTCACAGGAGGCGACAGACGTAGGGATTCTGTGGAGAGCGGCCTCGCGGCGCTGAGTGAGGATGTGGAACTCGTTCTCATCCACGATGCAGCGCGCCCCTTTGTAACGACGGATCTGATCAGGCGGGTTCTCGGCGCGGCGTCGATTTCGGGGGCCGCCATTCCCGCGGCGCCTGTTCCGGACACCGTCAAGCGAGTAGAGGACGGCGCAGTCGTCGCGACGCTTGATCGTTCCGTGCTGAGACTCGCGCAGACTCCCCAGGCTTTCCGGCGCGACGTGATAGTGAACGCGTATCTAGCGCTCGGCGATGACGATGTGACTGATGAAGCGGCGGCGGTGGAACTTGCCGGCATCGCAGTGAGCGTCGTTCCGGGAGAGTCGGGCAACACAAAGATCACCGGGCCCGAGGACCTCGCACTTGCGAGATTGAGGGCCGAGGCTGCGGCTGGACTCAGCGCCGGCGTCAGGGTGGGAATCGGGATCGACTGCCACAAGTTGGTTGAAGGACGGCCGCTTGTTCTCGGAGGAATCATCATCCCGTTTGATAGGGGACTCGACGGCCATTCGGACGCCGACGTCCTGACCCACGCTATCTGCGACGCCCTTCTGGGCGCGGTCGCGGCTGGAGACATAGGCCGTCATTTCCCTCCGGGCGACCCTGAGTTCAAGGACATCTCGAGTATCATCCTCCTTGAGCGCGTTGTCGCCATCGTGGCCGAGAATGGCTACGAGCCTGCGAGCATCGATGCCACGGTGGTGGCCGAGCGGCCGAAGCTCGCGGCGCACATTCCAGCGATGAGCGCAAGACTCGCGGAAGCCATGGCAGTGCCGGAGAGAGCCGTTTCTGTCAAGGCGACTACCGCGGAAGGAACGGGACCGGAGGGTGAGGGGATCGCCATTACCGCACACGCCGTGACCGTGGTTCGAGAGCGCGACCGGACCTGATGCCGGCGGAACACGAGAAGCCGGCGGCGAGACCACGGGTGAAACCCAGCATGAGGAATCAATGACAAAACCTGTTCGGGTCAGATTCGCTCCCAGCCCAACCGGGCATCTCCATCTCGGGAACGCAAGGACCGCTCTCTTCAACTGGCTCTTCGCGAGGCACGAGGGGGGGACGTTTATCTTGCGTGTCGAGGACACGGATACCGCTCGTTCCACGGATGAGTCGGAACGCATGATCCTCGATGATCTCAAGTGGCTCGGTCTCGACTGGGACGAAGGGCCGGGAGTTGGAGGCGAGTTCGGGCCGTACCGCCAGTCGGAACGAACCGGCATCTACCGGGAGCATGCAGAACGATTGCTCGCCGATGGAAAGGCGTTCACATGCTACTGCAGCGATGAGACGCTTGACGAGAACCGGAAGAGGGCTCGCGACGAGGGAAGGGTTCCTCAGTACGACGGCGCCTGCCGACACCTGTCCGAGAGCGAGAGACGCGCCCGTGAGCTGGATGGCGTGAGGCCGACGATTCGTCTGCGAGCCCCGGACGCGGACATCGTCGTCGAAGACATGATTAGAGGACGGGTCGAGTTCGGGAAGGAGATGCTCGGCGATTTCATCATCCTGAGGAGCGACGGGAGGCCGACCTACAACTTCGCAGTCGTCGTGGATGATGCGCTCATGGGAATCACGCACGTTATCCGTGCTGAGGATCATCTTCCAAACACAATGCGCCAGCAGCTTCTCTACAGCCGGCTCGGATACGAACCACCGCTCTTCGCCCACGTATCGCTCATTGTGGCGCAGGACCGGAGCAAGCTATCGAAACGGGGAGGAGCCACTTCTTTGCAGAAGCTGCGCCGGGAGGGGTTTCTCCCCGGGGCAGTCATCAACTACTTAGCACTCCTCGGCTGGTCGCATCCCGAGGCCAAGGAGATCCTCTCGCGGGAGGATCTCGTGGGGGCGTTCGATCTCAAGAGGGTAAGCGCAAGCGCAGCGGCGTTCGATGACGACAAGCTTGAGTGGGTGAACGGCCACCACCTCCGCGAGTCGCCGCTCTCGATCGTGGTGGCGGCCGCAAAGCCGTTCGCCGTATCAGCCGGGTTCGATTCGGACGATGCACGCTTCCCCGCCATAGTGGATCTCGTTCGCGAGGGGCTGGACCGATTGTCCAATCTGCCTGGAGAGATAGCTCCGTTCTACGATCGGGACTTCGATCTCGAGCCCGAGGCAAAGGAGTGGATCTCGCTGCACGAGAGCCGCCAGATGTTTGCAGCGCTTGCGGATGCTTTTGCGGCAGTCCCGGGGAAACTGGATGCAGCCGAGTTCAAATCTGTACTCAAGAGCCAGGGTAGTGCTCTCGGTCTGAAGGGTAAGGCTCTCTTCATGCCGGCACGCGCGGCTCTGACCGGACGCACGCACGGTCCGGCTCTCGGCAGCGTGGCCGAGTTGTTGGGTCGGGAGCGCGTAGTCTCGCGGTGCCTGGCCGCGGCAGGAGATGCCGAGAGGCAGTGATTCGAGTGGAGCAGAAGGGCGCCCGGACGAGTGCCGCGAAGCAGACGGACGCTCTGTCCGTCAGGTGTTCGGAAGCGTCATTCAGTGAGTGTGAACCGTAGGACCCCGGGAGGATACCAGCTTGAAGATAGCTGTGCTCTATGGAGGGACCTCGACCGAGCGTGATATCTCTCTCGTGACCGGCAGAGCGGTCGGGCTGGGGCTTGCGGGGCGGGGCCACGAGGTTCTGCTCGTCGATACGGCGCGTGGTGACGCGCCGGTCGGACCTGAGCAGGCTGCAGCAGCGGCAGAAATCGGTGCGGAGCCGCCCCAGGTCGGGCACGAGGAAGGGAAGGCCCTGGACGCCGTAGCAGGCCGAGCCGTCGCTGATGCCGACGTCGTATTTGTCGCCTTGCACGGGGGTACGGGCGAGGACGGGACGATCCAGGGACTCCTGGAGCTGGCGGGAAAGCGGTACACTGGTTCCGGCGTTCTGGCCAGCGCCCTCGCGATGGACAAGCGTGCGGCGAAGGTGCTGTTTCGTGAGGTTGGTGTTCCTACCCCGCGTTGGACCATCGTCAGATGCGATGGGTCCCGGGGGGGGGGAGCGCCCGAGTTTCCGGATGATATCCGGATGCCGCGGCTTTCCGGAGGAAAGCCACTTGGGGAAATGGTGTCGAGGAAGGCAAGCGAACTCGACGCCTATCCGCTGATAGTCAAGCCCAATGACCAGGGTTCGACGGTCGGACTCACTCTCGTCAGTGAAGAGTCACACCTTGCGCATGCCATAGAGTTGGCTGCCGAGTATTCGCGCTACGTGCTCATGGAGGCCTACGTCCCGGGACGGGAGATGACGGTTGCGGTTCTGGGAGAGACCGCGCTACCGGTGGTCGAGATCATGCCGGAGGGCGGACTCTACGACTATGAAAGCAAGTACACCAAAGGACACACCAACTACCTGTGCCCCGCCGAGATCCCGGACTCCCTGTCCAGCGAACTCGAGCGGTCTGCCCTCCTGGCATACAGTGCGCTCGGGTGCGTGGGGTATGCGAGGGTGGATTTCCGGGTCACCGATGAACTCGAGCCCTTCTGTCTCGAGGTCAACACGGTTCCGGGGATGACTGCAGTGAGCCTCGTTCCAATGGCTGCTAAGGCCGCCGGGATGAGTTTCCCGGATCTGGTCGATAAGATCGTAGAACTTGCCTGAAATCGTCACATTCTGGCACATCGGATGCACTAGTGCCCATGTCGTCAATGCGATGAGCGCACGATTCGGCAGGGCATGTAAGCTGTTTCGACAGCTAGAGCAGCCGGCGGAGTGTAGGTATCCTACTGTGTGGCCATAGGTTAGCCGCATCAGCGAGGGTGTTGCCCACCGAACAATGTCGACAAACTTTACACTTCTGAGCAATGATCGTTGACTGGCGCTCGGCGCACTGCTAGCGTTGTGCCAAGCTTCGTTGCAATTGCGTTCCACTGGAGTGCTGCGCGAAGCCTCTCTTGCGGAAGTGTAACAGGTGACGGCAGATAGAGCGAACCGTGTCGCTCGGTGCAGATGACCCAGGGGGGATCGGTCCATGTGTAGACGCATTCTTCTAAACGCTTTTCTTCGAGTGCTTATCGCTGCAGCGGTCCTTGCGCCCACGGCGACGGCACAGCAGACGGAGTACATGATCGGCCCGGACGATATCCTCGCCATCTCGGTCTGGCGACACGCGGACCTGGACAGAAACGTCGTCGTGCGTACGAACGGGCTCATCACATTCCCGCCGGTCGGGGAACTGATGGCGCAGGGGATGACGCCCACGGCGCTCGGCCGCGAGCTCACGCAGCGGCTCCGTGACTACACGCGAGAGACGAATCAGGTAACGGTGACGATGGTCCAGTTCAACAGCCGGGGCATTTTCCTGACCGGCCAGATAGCAATGCCCGGACGCTACAGCTTCGAACGGGTGCCGGACATGCTTCAGGTGATGAGCGAGGCTGGGGGGCCTCTTCCGACTGCGGATTTGTCATCGGTCTCGATTATTCGTGCGACGGCAGCCGGGCCGGAGGTGATCTCGGTCGACCTTGGGGCGTACATGCGGGGTGAGGGGGCTGTCACCCTGCCTGAACTAAGGCCAGGGGACACGATCGAGTTTCCGGCCACCTACGGTGGGGCGATGACGGGTCCGGGAATCGTCTACGTGCTTGGCGAGGTCAACCGTCCCGGCGCCTATCAGCTTACCGAAGGCATGGATCTCCTGCAGGTTCTCGCTCTGGCGGGAGGAATGACGAGAGAGGCCAAACTGACCGACGTTGTGGTCGTGATGAATGCGGGCGGGAGTCAGGTTGCGGCGAACGTCGATCTGACTCGCATAACACACGATGGTACGGGCCGTCCGTTCCACCTCTCGGCGGGCGACAGAATCGTCGTGCCGATTGAGGGCTTAAGCGTCGGCGAGGTTCTTCTGACCGGCGTTGGCTCGCTGCTGAACGCGACGACGAACGTTCTGCAGGGCTATCTCCTGTATCTCACAGTCGATCGAACGCTGGAAGACACGAAGCTTAAGCAGCAGTTGAGCAGCCGGACGCAACCGTAGGCTCTACACGTGGGGGAGACATGCGCGAGCAGGAATCGGCACCAATCGACGTAAGGAGCTACGTGCGAGCTCTCTGGAGGAAGAAGTGGCTCGTTCTGGTTCCCGTGATCGTAGGTGGGATAGCGGGGTACATCATCAGTATCTCACTGAGTCCGGTGTACGAGGCGACCAGCACGGTCGCGATGCGGGCTCAGGAACGGCTGTCCGAACCGCTCGCCAGACTCGTTGGGCGTTCTCCCGCCGAGGATCAGCTGTCCCGGCTGCAGGAGAAGGTGAAGAGCACAACGTTCCTCGTAGAGCTCGTGCGCGCGCTCGACATGACGGACGATTCTGGAGTAAGGACCTGGGCGGAGAAGATGCATGACAAGGATCCGTCTCTCAGCATTGAAGACTATGCCGAGGCGCGTATGGTCCAGTTTCTCGGGATGCGGGTCACGGTGATAAGGACTGCGGCCAACGTCTTCAAAGTGGTTGTGAGAGACATCGATCCCGACCGAGCGGTCTTGCTGGCACAGCACATCACTAATGCCTTCGTCGGAGCATCGAATCGCGAGCAGCTCAAGGAGATCCGCTCGATCCACGACTTCAGTGTCGAGCAGCTGGTCATCTACAAGCAGAAGCTCAATGAAGCTGAACAGCGGTTGCGGACCTATCAGGAGGGACGGATAACCAGGGCGGTCGTCCCTAATCCCGTCAACTCGCAGAACGTGGGTCGGGTCGACGTGCTCATCAGTCAGGCGATGGTCGAGGGAAACGACGCGCAGCTCAGGCTCGATGAGAGACACAATGCACTCCGTGGCCTCGGAGATGCGGTGTATCGTGCGCTGGCCGATGTGATCTTCGAGGAGTTGGACAGCCTCAAGGGTCAGCTCGTCTCCCTGGAGTACGAAGTGGCTCCCGCTCTTGTCAGGGGCTCCGGCAACGGTCCCGAGATCCACTCCCTGTATGCGAGCATCGCTGAGAAGAAAGACCTTCTCAGAAACACATCCAAGACGATTGCCGCCCGAGAGGTGCCGGGTGCGAGCAGCGCCGTTCTCGATGCCTTCGCCGAACTGAAGATAGCCGAGGTTGAGGTGGACATGGTCGCGCAGCGGCAGCGGACGCTTTCGCGGTTCATGTGGACCTACACCCAGGGAATGGCGAACGCGCCTGAGGAGGAGCTCGAGCTGACGCGTCTCAGGCAGGAAGTCGAAAGCAACAGGGCCCTTTACGCGGCGTTCCTGGAGCAGTCCGCAGCCGGGCAGATCACGGAAGCGCTGGAAGCAGCGAGGGCCGGAGGGCGTTTCGAGATAATCGAGCCGCCGACACGCCCGATGGGTCCTGTCGCGCCGGACAAGACCATGATCCTGGTGCTCTCAATCCTCGGTGGCTTGGTCATCGGGCTCGGTCTGGTCCTGGCTACGGAGCAGAGCGACACGTCGTTCAAGAGCGTGGATGACGTGCAGGCCACGCTCGGCCTCCCGGCATTGGCGACCGTTCCCAACGCGGAGATCTTCCAGAAGATCGCTCAGAGAGAGAACAAAGACAGGCGTAACAACTCCAGACCTACTGAAGGGAATCCTCAGATCCTGAAGCACCTGTTGAGGGAGACGCCGGTCTCCTTCGAATTCCGCAGGCTGACGCGCAAGCTCGCGAAGAGTGGAAGAGGTGTTCCCAGATCGATCCTGGTCACAAGCTCCAATCGCGGTGAAGGCAAGACTACGACGGCGGTGAGCTTGGCCATCACGCTGGCTCGTCATCACGCGGGCCGGACCATACTCGTGGACTGCGATCTCAGAAAACCCCGCATACACCACGTGATGGAGGTGGACAACAGCACGGGTCTCTCCGACGCGATCGAGCGAGGAAACCTCGCCGCCGGAGATATCAAATCGACCAAACTTCCCAACCTCGACGTCCTCCCGGCTGGGGCCATCCGCGAAGAGGTGACGAGGATCGTTGAATCGTTCCCCGAGTCACGCGTGATGTCCGAGCTCCTTTCCGAATACGATCACATCGTGATCGATACCGCCCCGAACGTGGCCGTGCCCGATGCGCTGTTCATCGGTGGGCGTGTGGATGCGGTGATTCTGGTTCTCAAGGCTGGTGTGACTCCACGCGAGGTTGTCCTGCGAGGGCTCGAACTGCAGCGGGAGGAGAATGACAACGTCGTCGGGATCGTAGTGAACAACTTCGAACATGTACTGCCGTACTACTACGACTACAAGTACTACGGGTACGGGACCACGAGCTCGGAGGAGAACCGAGGGACGAGCTAGCAGGAGCTGCCGAGAGGGAGCCGGAGTCGTGTCAGGAGGAGGCGTGCCCAGAGTCCTTGCCATATTCGGTACTCGGCCGGAGGCCATCAAGATGGCGCCGGTGATATCCGAACTCAGGCGTCACAACGATGCGCTGGAATCCATGGTCTGTATCACCGCCCAGCATCGGGAGATGCTGGACCAGGTGCTTGATTTCTTCGGGATCGTGCCCGACGCGGATCTGAACATCATGCGCAAGAATCAAGCGCTCTGGCAGATAGTGGCGGGTGTCCTCGAGGGGCTCGAGACCATACTGGCGGATCTCGCACCGGATCTCGTGCTCGTCCACGGTGATACGACGACGACCATGGCCGCGGCCCTCGCGAGCTTCCATCACAAAATCCCCGTAGGCCACGTCGAGGCCGGCTTGAGAACTCACGACAGGTACTGCCCTTTTCCTGAAGAGATGAACCGCGTTCTCGCCGATTCGCTCTCGTCATATCACTTCGCGCCGACGACGGAGTCGAAGCGGAATCTCCTCAAGTCCGGAGTGTCCAAGAGGTCCATCTTCGTCACGGGGAACACGGTGATAGACGCGCTCCTGTCAGTTGTTGACGATTCCCGTCTGCCTGATCTGCCGGTTCCAGGCGGGGGCCGGATGGTTCTCGTCACCGCCCACCGCCGCGAGAACTTCGGCGCTCCGCTCGAGGGCATATGTAGGGCTCTTCGGGCGGCCGCAGACCGTTTCCCCGATCTGCGCATAGTCTACCCGGTGCATCTCAATCCAAACGTACAGCGGCCGGCGCGATCGATCCTGGGCGGTCACGATCGAATCCATCTTCTCGATCCCGTGGCATACCCGGTTCTCGTCAGGCTCCTGAAGGAGGCGCACATCGTCGTCACTGATTCGGGAGGCCTTCAGGAGGAAGCGCCCGCTCTCGGCAAGCCGGTTCTCGTTCTCAGAAACGAGACCGAGCGTCCGGAAGCGGTCACCGCGGGAACCGTGCGGTTGATCGGGACGGACGAAGGCGTGGTATTCAGCGAGATCTCAAGCTTGCTCACAGATGGTGGACGCTACGAACGCATGGCCACTGCCGTCAATCCGTACGGAGACGGTCGGGCGAGTGAGAGAATCGCGTCGGCGATAGCAGGTGTGTTCGGGCTCGACGGGTTCGAGCCTTTCGAAGTGTTCAGTCCTGGGCTCTACGGCAGTGCTGCCGGCACAGGCAGTGTGGCGAGACCGATTCCCTAGGAGAAGTGGCGATGGTCGTGGTCATGCTTCCGGCCTATAACGAATCGGACTCCATCGGTCCGCTCCTCGAGCGGATCGCGCCGGTTCTGAGTGGTCTCGACGATCGAGGATCGGTACTTCTCGTGGATGACGGCAGCTCGGACTCAACGGTCAAGCTGGGGCGGGAGAGAGCTGAAGCCCTCGCCGTGAATCTCGATGTTGTGATCCACGATG
>JAUWBY010000058.1 GCA_030609605.1 Candidatus Eiseniibacteriota bacterium | reverse complement strand
GGAGTCACCGATCTCATCATGGTTCCCGGGCTCATCAACCTGGACTTCGCCGATGTGAAATCAGTGATGGTGGAGATGGGAGATGCAGTGATGGGGACCGGCATCAGTGCCGGCAAGAACAGGGCTGTCGAAGCGGCACAGCAGTCGATATCAAGTCCGCTTCTCGAAGACGCCACGATCAAGGGCGCCAAGGGCGTTCTCGTGAACGTGACGGGTGGTGGGGATCTCTCCCTTCACGAGATCAGTGAGGCCGCGATGGTGATCAACGAAGCCATAGGGGCCGAGACGAACATGATATTCGGGGCGGTGATCGACGAGTCACTTAAGGACAAGGTCATGATCACTGTTATCGCTACCGGGATCGGTGTCGGGCCGAAGCGCCCAACGGCAGGACTCAAGCGGGAGCGTGCTGCCAGACCGGCCGCGCGAAGTGTCGCTGTGGCAGGGACCACTGCGAAGGCATCGGAGCGCCCCAGACCGGCCATGAGGAAGAACGAGTCCCCCGAGCCGGCGCCAACGCGCAGGGAGTCCGCCCACAGGTTTGTCATGTGCGCCAAGGGTGGCTCCCGCAAGAGCTCCAGACGGGAGCTTGAGATACCTACGTTCTTGCGTCGGCAGATGGACTGAGTATAATGAGCCCGCGTGAATAGCACATGTTGAGCAAGGAGGAAACCGTGTCACTCTTCACCAAACTGTTCGGGCTAGGTGAGAGCGATCACTACAACAAGGGGATCGAGTTCTACAACCGCGGCGAGTACGACAGCGCCGTGGTGGAGTTTGAGCACGTCATCGCCGAGACCACGAACAAGTCCGATCCCTACTATCAGCTCGGTATGTTCTACGCCGCGGAGACGCACGCTCACCTCGGATTCGCGTTCTACAAACAGGGAAACCTGGCTGAAGCGGAGAGAGAGTTCAGAAGGGCCGTGGAGGAGAACAACCGGTACCCCGATCTCCACTACCATCTCGGAATGATATGCGAGAAGCAGGAGCGCTTCGAGGAGGCTGTGGAATCCCTCCAGCGCGCTGTTGAGATCAACCCCGACTACATGGAAGCGCACTGCTATCTTGCCATAGCGCTCTCGGAGAGGGGGCGGCAAGAAGATGCCGTGCGGGTCTTTGAGAAGGCGATGAAACTGGGGCTGGATATCCCGGTTCCGGAAACGCCGCACCTTACGAAGGCCTATGAGCGATTCCTGAGTCCCCCCTTCGAGGAACTCCGGGGAGCGACAGTCGGGAAGGAGGAGTTCCGAACACTCCTCAACGACGCCATTACTTCGTATAATGCAGGGCAGGTGGAGGAGGCAGCGCAAGGGTTCGAGCGCGCAATCAAGCTCAAGCCGAAGTACCCTGATATCCGTGCTCGTTTGGCGATAGCGTACGGCGAACTCGAGCGTTATGACGCGGCGGTGGAGGAGCTGGATGAGGCGCTGAGTATCAATCCCAACTACGTTGATGCGCTCTTCTACCGTGGAGCATTCTGTCTCAAAGCCGGTCGCTATCGGGATGCTGCCGGGAGTCTCAAGCGTGCGGTCGAACTGAAACCGGACTACTGGGATCTCAGATGTTACCTCGGCATTGCGTATTTCAAGCGCGGGATGCTGAAGGAATCGAGCGAGGAACTCCTGCAAGTCGTCGAGGCCTGCTCCTCCTGTCCGCTTGCCCACTACTACCTTGGAATGGCATATCATTCGGAGGGAGAGACCGAGAAGGCCGTCGTATCGTTCAAGTTGGCATTTGAGGACGCGGGATTCTGGAGCGACACGCCTGGAATGCCGGCGGAGGTGCTCCTTGAGAGTGGCGACTACGACGCAGCAATAGAGCGCTACAAGACGGTGCTTGTTCAGAACGGAGACTACGCAGATCTCAGGTGTGGTCTCGGCGTGGCGTACATGGCCCGAGGGAAGCACAAGGAAGCAGCCGACGAACTGGAGCGTGCCGTCAGCATTAACCCTGAATACGCTGAGGCGCACGCGTATCTGGGGCGGGCGAAGGCCGCTCTCGGACGCGAGGACGAGGCGATAGAACATCTGTCAAAGGCCCTTCAATTCAAGCCCGGCTACGCGGATCTGCACCGCGAGCTGGCTGATCGCTACATTGCGAGCGAGCGGTACAACGAAGCCATAGATGAGCTCGAAAGGGCCGTCGAGATCAACTCAGATTACGTGGAGGCCAGGCTAACGCTTGGGCTCACGTACAGGCGAGTCGATCGGGCCGATGAATCAGACGAGCAATTCCGCGAAGTGCTCAGAATCGACTCCCGCAACCCCGTAGCCAGAGCACAGCTCTCAGACTGGACGCCCAGCTATGGAGAGCTGAGGAAGATCAGGCTCTGATGCCTCGCGAACGACGTCGGCGCGAGGACGGATCCACCGACGGCAGGCGAGAGACGTGGCTGACTGACCAACCCAGACCGATCAGCGGCGGAGGGCGAGAGCTCTCCGTTGCTCTCTGCTATCCCGCTGACTACTCGCTCGGCATGAGCAATCTCGGTTTCCACATCACTCTTGGGCTTCTCATCTCGGAGGACGGGGTCCGCTGCGAGCGGGCTTTCTGGGGCGAGAGATCAGGCCATTTGGGCCGAAGCTATGAGACCGGTACACCGCTACGGGATTTCGACGTCATCGCGTTCTCCATCTCGTTTGAGGATGACTACTTCAATGTTGTCCGCGTGCTCGACGCGGCAGGTATCGCACCGTTTGCCATCGACAGAGGAGAGCGTGACCCCCTCGTCGTCTTCGGGGGATTCTGCGCGTACCTGAACGCGGAACCGATTGCACCGATCGTCGACGCGGTGCTGGTAGGCGAAGCCGACGAGCTGCTCCCTCCGTTTCTGGCAACGCTCTCCTCTGAGCGGGCGAGCGGGCGGGAGGCGATGGTCCGGGCGCTGGCTCGAGTTCCCGGTATCTACGTCCCGGCTCTTGTCGATGTGGAGCGCGACGAAGCCGGCAGGCTGGGGAGCTTCTCGTCTGAAGAAGATGTTTCCTTGCCGATTCGCTGTGCATGCGGTTCGGGCGAGTTCGCTGAGAGCGTTGTTCTCTCGTCCGACGCGTATTTCGACGACATGTTCCTGATCGAGATCTCTCGCGGCTGCCGGAGGGGATGTCGCTTCTGTGCAGCCGGTCACATCTACGGAGCTGTTCGATACAGACCCGCAGAGGAGGTCATCGAACGGGTGCGAGAGGCTCTGCCGTTCGCGAAGCGAATCGGTCTGGTGAGCGCATCGCTGGGTGACCATCCGGAGATCCGCCGGATACTCCGTGAGCTTCAAACGACGGGTGTCGAGGTAAGCGTAGCGTCTCTGAGAATCGAGAGCGTCGATGCCGAGCTGGCCGGTCTCCTCGTTGACTGTGGTGTGAGAACCGCTACGCTTGCTCCCGAAGCCGGGACAGAGCTGCTGCGCCGGCGAATAGGGAAGGGAACGAGCGATGCGGTGATACTCCGTGCCGTAGCTCTTGCCTCAGAGGCAGGCATGAAGACTGTGAGGCTATACTTCATGTTGGGGCTCCCGGGTGAGACGAACGAAGACGTGGAGGCGATAGCCGGACTTGTCCGGCGAGCTCAGTCTGCGACATCCCGCGAGAGCAGGACCAGAATTACGGTCAGCCTCTCTCCATTCGTGCCCAAGCCGAGAACGCCGCTGCAGTGGGCGCCCGCGGTGAATGAACGGGAACTCCGCGAGAAGATCGCTACGGTTCGCCGTCTGCTTTCCGCGAAGCCCCGCGTGCAGTGCACGAGTGCCGGACCGCGGGAGGCGAGGCGAGAAGCTGTGCTGGCGCGCGGCGGGCGTGAGCTGGCGGGCCCAATCGTGGCAGTCGCCGTTCAAGGCGTGCCGTGGAAGGCCGCGCTCAAGCGGGCCGGCGTGGACGCTGAGTGGATCGCTGGAAGGGAGTACGGTGCGGATGAGCTGTTCCCGTGGGATACAGTTGATTCGGGGCCTCCGAATGACGTCCTGAGGTCGGCATACGAGAAGGCCCTGCCGCGGTCGCGAGGGAGACAGTGAGTGAACAGCCTGCCCAGCCCGGACCGGATCAGATCAGATCAGATCACTTCCCGCGCTCAGAACCCCATGTCGCTCCCTGCTAGTTCATTGACGTGCATAGACTTATGTGTTATACTATAATATTGGTTCTATCCGGCTGACCAAGGACGTCGGAGAGGCCAGTCTGAGATCCATGTCATCCACTGGGGGAAGGAAATGAAGCTGACAAATGGGTTCCTGCTCACTGTAGCTCTGCTCGCCCTTCTTGTTTCCGTGTCGTTCGCCGATGGTGATCGGTGGATTTCCTTCGACAGCGGGTCGGAGACGCGGCCGCTGATCAGCACAGTCACCTCCGATATGAATCACGTTGTGCTCGATATCGAGATCTCCGGGGTGAATGCCGAGGAGAAGACGACGGACGGCAGCATCTACACCTACCTGCGTCTCCCAGGTTACGGTGCGACCGCAGTGGTCGGAGAGGCTGCGCTTCCGGTGATCCGCGAGCTCGTGGAGATCCCGCGCGGGGCGGAGGCCACGATTCGGGTGCTTTCTGCAGAGACCCGCGTGGCAACGCTCACTTCGCTGGGGATTGATCACCGGTTGTTTCCACTCCAGGCGCCTATCGAGAAGATCCCGGGAGCCGTCAGAGATGCGGAGTTCGCGTTCTCGGAGGAGTACTACTCAGGTTCCTCCCTGGTGCCCGCCGCTCTTGCCGGCATCGGTGAGGGGGGGACGGTGCGCGGTCACGACTTTGTGCTGCTTGAGGTGAATCCAGTCAGATACTGCCCGGTTTCGGGTGAGATCGAGTACTGCACGCAGATCACGCTCGAGGTGGAGTTCACGGGCGGAGATCTCCCGGAGACGTTGCGACTCCTCGAGAGGCACGGCAACCACTACTCCGGGAAACTGGCGTCGGACATGTTTGTGAATCACACCGGTTTCGCGGGGCGCTATACGATTCCACTTCCCATAGGCTATCTCATCATCACCCACGACAATTTCCACGACGCTATCCAGCCGTTGGCCGACTGGAAGTCGCAGAAGGGCTTCGATGTGACGGTTGTCCGGACATCGGATATCCCTGGCGGCAACACCAAGGAGAACATCAAGACCTACATTCAGGATGCGTACGACAACTGGGACGTACCCCCAACATTCGTCCTGCTGGTCGGTGACACCGGCTACATCAGTCACTGGGTCGGCACACAGTCGAGCAGTCCATCGACCGACCTATACTACGCAACCATGGATGGAGCGTCCGACTGGCAGCCCGATATCTGGATCGGGAGGTTTTCCTGCACGACGGCTTCCCAGGTCACGAACCTCGTCAATAAGACGGTCGACTACGAGAGATTCAACCTCTCGAGCGGGACCGCCTGGATCAAGAACGCCGTCTTCATGGCCTCCAACGACAACTACGAGGTCTCTGAGGGCACGCATGACTACGTCATCCGACAGTACCTCGACGCACTGGGGTACTATTCGCAGAGGCTCTACTGCCACACGTATCATGCAACCACCCAGCAAGTCAGGGATGCTTTCAACGACGGCCGATCGCTCGGCATCTTCTCAGGTCACGGATCGGTGACCTACTGGGACGACGGTCCCCGATTCATCGCTACGGACGTCAATAACCTCACCAACCAGGAAATGCTCCCGCTCATTCACAGCTACTCCTGCTTGACGGGGCAGTACAGCTCCTCGTGCTTCGGTGAGACCTGGACCAATGCCTCCGGCAAGGGCGCCCTTGTGTTCTGGGGATCCTCTGTGACATCGTACTGGGGTCAGGACGACGTTCTCGAGAAGGGGGCCTTCGAGGCTTGCTTCGGTGAGGGCTATGTCTGGGCCTGCGGGATCAGCCATCGGGCACTCTATCACCTCTATCAGCACTACGGCGGTGGTGGAAGCACCCACAGGTATTTCGAGATGTACAACATCCTCGGCGATCCGTCGGTCGATATCTGGGCGGACCCTCCGGCCACCTTCGACGTGAGTCACGCCGCCGAAGTGCCGGTCGGAGCTGCAAGCTTCGACGTCACGGTGAACGTGTCCGGAGGTGGTCCCGTTGAGTATGCGCTCGTGCACATCGAGAAGGCTGACGACGGTGTTACGGAAGCCTGCTACACGGACGCCGCCGGGTTCGTTTCCATTTCGCTCACGCCGCCGATCGCGTCGCCCGGAACGCTCGATATCACGGTGACGAAGCACGATTTCTATCACAGCGAGACCACTGCCACAAGTACGTCAACCGCGGTGCCGGATGATCCTGAAGCGGGAATCCCCGGACGCTTCATTCTGGCGCAGAACGAGCCGAATCCATTCAACCCGATGACGGCGATCCGCTACGCGCTTCCTGAGCGCACGCGCGTCAGTGTGCGGGTGTATGACGTCTCGGGCTCACTGGTTCGCACCCTCGTTGATCGCGTTCTGGATTCCGGGCGGCACAGCGTGGTCTGGGACGGTCGAGACGATCTCGGGCGAACGGTTGCGAGTGGGGTCTACTTCTTCGGAATGGAGGCAGGAGAGTTCTCCGACAAGAGATCGATGGTGCTCTTGAAGTAGGCGCATCCGCAGGCGCTAGTTCGGCTCCATGGACTTCCGGATGGCTTCGAGCAGGCTCTTGAGTTCGTATGGCTTCTGGAGGAACTCGTATCCGCGCTCGCGGATCTGCGGCAGCTGTGATTTCTGGTCCGTGTAGCCGCTGCTCAGAAGGATGCCGAGATCCGGGGCGCGAGCTACAAGCTCGTCCACAAGCACAACGCCACTCTTGCCGGGCAGGACAACGTCACTGAAAACGAGATCGAATCGCCCCTCTTCCCGGTCAAACAGCTCAAGGGCCTGCTCTGCGCTCTCGGCGGCAACAATGCGGTAGCCGCTGTCCTTGAGTGCGCCCACTGCGAACTCTCTCACCAGAGGTTCATCCTCTACGAGCAGGATGCGTTCGCCGCGTCCAGATTCTGTGGTCTCAGAGGACACATCACCCGACGGAACGTCGAGTTCGGCATCCGTCGTCGGTATGTAAATATGGAAAGTTGTGCCGTGGCCGATCTCCGACTCAATGTCGATCCATCCCTCATGCTGACAGATGATACCGTAGGCGCCCGCAAGCCCGAGACCGGTGCCCTCGCCGCGTCCCTTGGTTGTGAAGAATGGCTCGAAGATCCTGTCCTGGACCTCGGGGGGTATGCCGGTTCCGGAATCCGTGATCGAGATGCGGATGTGGTCTCCGGACGCGCAATTGCCCTGGGATGGGCAATCGCCCTCGCTGACGTGGACGCACTTGGCGCTCACGGTCAGGCGGCCTCCGTGTGGCATTGCATCGCGCGCGTTGACGACCATGTTGATGAGCACCTGCTCGATCTGTCCGGCGTCCGCCTTGATGCGGGGAAGCTCGTTGGCAATGTCTGTGTGAAGTGCGATGTCTTCTCCGATGAGCCGCTTCATCATCTTCTCGAGGTCGGCGATGATGCTGCCCGCGTCAAGGATCTTCGGCTCGAGCGGCTGCCTGCGACTGAACGCCAGAAGCTGGCCAGTGAGGCCGGCCGCTCGCTCGGCCCCCTTTTTGACCTCTGTAATGTACGATCTCAGGGGGCTATCCTCTTCCATCTTCATAAGCGCAAGATCCGAGTACCCGGTGATGGCGGTGAGGAGATTGTTGAAGTCGTGAGCGACACCTCCCGCGAGCCGGCCTATGGCCTCCATCTTCTGTGCCTGCAAGAGCTGCCCCTGAGCTTCGGAGAGCTCCAGCAGACTCTTCTCGAGCTTGCCAAGTATGTTGACCTTCCGCCACGACGCCGCTATCTGGTTTGCGAATGCCGTCAGAATCGCCACATCGGTTCGTCGGAGATCGGGAGACAGCATCAACAGAGCGCCGAACATCTTTCCGTCGGCAACAAGCGGAGCTACGATAAGATGCGAGGTTTCCTCACCGTGACCCGTGCTTGTCGGGCACACGGCCGCATCTCTGAATGAGTCTCCGACGATGCTCAACCCGTCTTCGAGGAAGACGCTGTTACCCTCAAGGAGCGTGATCCTCGAGGGACCGAACTCCTGCATGCGGATGCGAACCCGTTCGAGGCTTGTGGTTCCGTTCGAACCGCTCACGGATGACGGTACTCCGTCACTGTCGGGCTCGTCGTGAGAGGCCATGGACTCTGTGAACAGTGGCTCTGCGAGCACTGGTGCTTCGGACGAATCGTCCAACATGAAAGTCTTAGTACATATGTTCAGATCCCTGAGCGAGGCTGCAGCAGTGTCAAGAACCTGCTCCGGCGTCAACGCACGAGCCATCGCAAGCGCCGTCGAGTTCACGGCATGAAGCAGCTTCTCGGCTCGCTTCCGGTCAGTGATGTCTCTCAGAATCAGAACATAGGAGGATGGCTTGCCATCGGGGTCCGTCATCGGTGAGACGGTCATCTCGCAGTCGAATGTTGTGCCATCCCGACGTCTGTTGAGGTTGACTCCGTGCCATACCCCGCCGGAGGTTACAGTCTCGACCATCTCTGCGTGGATGCTGGATGCAGAGGGTTCTGCATTGAGCGTGTCGGGAACCAGGCCCAGGAGTTCGTCGTGGTCATAACCGTAGATCAGTTCGGCTGCCCTGTTGACGTACGTGATCCTGAATTCGAGATCCGTCACCATGATACCGTCGGACACCTGAGTCGGGATCGAACTCAGGAAGCGCAGCTGATTCTCGGCCCGCCCGCGTTCGATCGAGGTGCCGATCTGCCCGGACACGAACTTCAGCATCTCCAGATCATTCTCATCGAACTCGTCCTCGTTCTCATAGTTCTGAACCACGATCGCTCCAATGACCTCGTCTCGGGCGTGGAGCGGGACGCCCAGCCAGATGTCGCTTGGAGTTCCGATCATGTCGACCTCTCCGCTTGCCACCATCGCGTCGCCCGCGGCGCGGTCGAGCAAGAGGGGCCTGTCATTGTGTATGACGTTGGCTGTGAGGCTCCTTCCCGCCGGGAAGGAGCCGTAGATACTCTGGTCGTGCTGGTCAACAAAGTAGGGAAGGGTGATTGTGTCGGTGCCGCTGTCGTATTGCGCTATGAAGAAGTTCTCGGTGTTCAGGACCTTGCCCAGCTCCCTGTGGATCGTCTTGTAGAGTTCATTCATGTCTTTGGTAGTGTGCGCAGCACTGGCGACTGCGTAGGCGGCCTGCTGCGTCGCCTCGGCACGCCTCATCTCGGTAACGTCCATGCCTGAGCTGAGAGTCCCTGTGATTGCTCCGTCGGCGCCATACATCATCGTGTTGTGCCAGGCTACCGTGCGGGTGTTGCCTTTGGCCGTCACAATTTCGTTCTCGTGGTGTTCCACAGGTGCGACGTCGCCCGCCACGAGCTGCGCGAACACGTCTCTCGTCTGCTCGCGGACACCCTCCGGCAAGAATCGCTCAAACCAGTTCTGCCCGACTATGTCGCCCTCGATCGACTCCAGCATCTCGCAGCCTCGGGTGTTGATCATGGTGATGCGGCCATCGGGTCCCAGGGCCACGAATACTGCCTCAGCCAGATCGAGGTAGCCCTCGGCGCGATCGCGCTCGACCTTCATCTTTTCGATTGCCTCAAATCGGAGAAGGGCCGCCGCCAGCATCTCCGCTGCTGCCGCTATCGGTCCCAGATCCTCGGGTGGAGGGGTTCTCATTGCAGAGGCCTGCTCGAACGAGAGGAAACCGATTACTTCTGTTGCGGAGTGGATGGGCACCATCAGCACCGACCGCACGCCCAACATGTCGAACGTTCTCTGGTCGGTCGCCGCCTCCTCCGGAAGGTTTCTGACATCTTCGATGATGGCATTTCTCCCAGCGAGAACCTCGGACGTGGACCAGGGAAGCATGGCGGTACTGATATCCTGCTGACTCCCACCGGGTGAAGATGTATCGTAGCGGTTCCACTCGTGGGTCTTGTCTATCCTGCCTTCGGTGCGGAATCTGTGGATAACGGCACGGTCGACTGCGAGCGCGGTCGCCAGGTCCTTGAGTATTTCATCGATGTCGACAGAGACGTCGCGCACGAGAGCGCGGGAGAAATCGGCCACGGCGCGGTCGAGGGCCCGCCTGTGTTCGAGAGCGTGGGTAGCATCCAAATGTGCTCTGAGATCGGTCGCTGCTATGGCGATGGTACTGGGTTCCCCACTCGAGTCGGTCAGTACTCTTGCATTGACAAGCATCGTGAAGAGCGAGCCAGATCTGTGGACGTGCCGCTCTTCGAGTGCGTTGAAACTGCCCACGGTGGCGAGCGAGTTCAGCACGGTCCGGGTCTGAGTGGGCTGGAACTCGGAGCGCAGCATCGAAACGTTTTTCCCGGTCAGTTCAGCGGGTTCATACCCATGCGCGTCAGCGAAGTAGTGGTTGATGTAGGTGATCGTTCCGTCGATATCGGTGGCCACGAAGCCGTAGTTGGTCTGCTCGCTCAGCACCTGCATGACCTCATCATTCAGTCCGGTGTGTGAGCGCTGTTCAACGAAGTGGCTGAGCAGAAGCCCAATACCAAGCGTGAAGGCCGTGAGAATGAGGCGGAAGACCCAGCCCAGAGGCGTTATTCCAGTGATGACGGCCTGGGTGAACGTGACGTCGTAGAACGCCACGAGCGTGGCAGAATAGGCGATCCACAGCACGGCTGCGAGGCCGAGGCTCAGGAGAGCAGTTCTCTGTCTAATGCTCATGGACTCTCCATCA
>JAUWBY010000191.1 GCA_030609605.1 Candidatus Eiseniibacteriota bacterium | reverse complement strand
GTCATCGTGAGCGCCGTCGAGAGGCTGTACGGTGAAAAGAAGAGATTGCCGTCGCCCTTGAGGCGCGAATAGAGGTCGATGCCGAACTCGTTGCCGCCCTCGGCCAGAACCGCGGCATCAGTAGCATCTGCCTGCGGGGTTTGCTCCTCAGTCGAAGGCGTCGCGTTGCACGCGGCGCCCGTGACTATGATGATCCCGGCGGCCGCGAGGACCACGACCATAATGGATCGTCTCACCAATCTCATGATACGCCTCCAGCTATCGTCTCAGGACCGTTCATTCTCGCAACACCGCTCTGTCAATCAGTATGACACACTCCTACCACATTCGGCGCCGCTCCGCCAACGCCGGCTTCGAGGAAGCGCCGGCAACCACAGCGAGCTGGGCCTCTGAGCAGAAGACAGGCGTATCCCGTCCCGCAGAGAAGAATCTGGCCGGCAGACCGGGTGACAATCATTCTGCGCTTGCATCGTGCATTGTGGTGTGGGATACTTCCCTCGCTGACCATTGGTGGGGGGTAGCGGAGCAGGCTCACTCAACAGACTCGGATGCGAAGGTGACCAGGCGAAGGTGCGGGAGCCTGTCACGCGCGGACGGGTTCTCTCCCTGCGTCGCGTCGCATGCCCCCTGAGGCGTAGGACAAATCGTGCCGCCAGGCACGAAGGGAGGCTACAATGCGTGCACTGCTTGCTGCAGTTCTCGTTTTCGCGCTCCTCGTTCCCGTGATGGCAGAGATGAGTCATGAGAACATCTGGTTCTCTCCTGGACCCGGCTATCAGCAACATGATCCCGATGTGGTCTGGGTGGGCGCCCGCGACGTCCTGTGGGACAACGGTCCCATCATGAACTTCGCACCCGACCAGTCGATGCTTCAGGACACAACCCTTGGCATGGGGACGTATGGGTACGGACATCAGTTCGAATACCAGAACTGGCTGGCCGATGATTTCACAATACCTGTGGGCGACACGTGGGACATCGAGACGATGACATTCTTCGCCTATCAGACAGGAAGCACGCTGGCATCGACGATCACCGCCTACCGCGTTCTGATCTATGACGGTCCGCCGTTCGAACCGACATCGACGATTGTCTTCGGCGATATGGTGACCGACGTGCTCAGTGGAACCGCCTGGTCAGGGGTGTACCGAACTCTCGAGTCGGCCCCGGGCGGCACGAATCGCCCGATCATGGCCAACATATGTGATGTGCTGGTAACGCTCGGCCCGGGAACCTACTACGTCATATGGCAGGCCGACGGCACTCTGACCTCCGGCCCGTGGGCTCCGCCCATCGTGATCTGGAACCAGGGCAATACCGGCGACGCGTGGCAATCGGTGGACGACACAGTCACCTGGGCCTACATAGACGACGGCGGCTACGGTCAAGGCCTCCCGTTCATCATCGAAGGCGCGCACACAACGCCGGTTGAGAGCGCGAGCTGGACGAGCGTCAAGGCCCTGTACAGGTAGCGGATAGGGCCCGGCCGTTCCGTATGTTCGAAGGAACGAGCAGCATCCTGCCGCCTCCCGCACGAAATCGCGGCGGAGTATCGGACGCCCCCCAGGCACAAGCATGGGGGGCGTCCCTCGTTCCGGAGCGGACAGCTACGGAACCCTGGATCTGCAGACCTGGCTACAGCCGCATCGGCTGCCGCTTCATGTATGTCAGGCTACGCCAGACCTACTCGGCAGGACCGAATCGAAAGCGTTCAAGCCAAAAGGCGGAGAACCAGAGCTGGAAGATCCACACCGCGAAGACGACCAGAATCTGCATCGAGCGCTCAACGGTCCCGAAGAGCCCGAATCCGTGCCCATAGAATATCGTTGTGCAGATGACAGTCTGCATCAGGTAGTTCGTGAAGGCCATCCTCCCGACTGCCGCGAGTCGTCGCGGAACTCCGCCGAGCGAACTGCGCTTCACGAGAAGCATGATCAGGGAAACGTAGGCCAGAGCAACGAAGAAACTCCCCCAGTAGTTGTATTGACCCCCCTGAAAGAACGCATACTCGAGCGCCCAGTCGGCCGCAACCCGGTGGGCAATCCCGAGCCCGATCAGCGGAAGACCAACGATGAGGCCCGTTCCCGCGATCATCCAGTAGAAGCGCCTTGAGCGCTCCGCCGACAGGACACCCCACTTGTAGAGCGCCATTCCTATGAGCATCAGACCGCCCGTGCGCCAGATCGTCCTGGTCCAGAAGACGATCGAGAGGTGCTCGACTACCCCCGGCGCACGCTGGGACATCTGTGCGATCCATGATCCGCCGTACGCCGACAGCTCGGAGGCAATTGCCTCGGCCCCGGGATTCCAGAACCTCAGCATTCCTTCGACGGCTTCCGGCGGCCAGTACGGGATCGATGCGCCGAACATCCATGAGAGCAATGACGAGATGGAGACAACGATGAGCCCCACTATGAGGAGCGCCCTGGGCGAGCGTCTCCAGAACAGGTAGGTCACGAGTGAGACCAGTCCGTATGCGGCGAGAATGTCACCGTACCAGAGTAGAAAGCCGTGTGCCAGACCGATGACGAGGAGCCAGACCGATGACGAAGAGCCAGAATGCACGCCGGTAGTGGACGGGTCCGGCCCGCAATCCGCGAGACTCCAGTCGCGCGGCGAAGAGCACGATCCCCTCGCCGAAGAGCATCGAGAAAATCGAGATGAGCTTGAGGTCGGCGAAGAGGTGGCTCAGAACCTAGACCAACCGGTTGACGCCGGTGAGATCGCCGTACGCCGTCGGGTTGAGATAGGCGCCCCCTATCATCGAGAAGCTCTGGATGTTCATGATGAGGATGCCGAGAATGGCGAATCCTCTCAGGACATCGAGCGACAGGATGCGCTCGGACACCTGAACCGGGCCGGCTCCGCTAACTTGGGCCGGGCGCTCGGACGTTTGCATGGTCGGCTCTCCTTGTTGGTGCCGTGCGTCGGACTACGCGGCAGCAGCCCTCCCTGTTGACGTCATGCGTCCGACTACGCCTGAGCGGCCCTCCCCCGAAACGCCCTCACAAACCTCCTCCACGGGAAGAAGTAGAAGGCCAGAACCGGGTAGATGGCATACCGACTGAGTCCTGCTGCGTGCAATCCGGCAAAGACGAAGATCAGAATATGCATCTTCACGACGTTCGCGTACGGCTGGGCGAACGCCGCACGGGCATTGCCTGGACCCCGCCACTGGCGCGCCAGCCCCGGCAGCTTCGGAAGCAGACTCATCAGAACGAACGGCCAGTAGAGGGCGAGCGCAACAAGCCCCGTCCTGAAGATACTCCGAAAGGCGTCGTCATCTGTGAGAGGGAAAAACGCGCTCAAGAAAACACTGTGTACGAAGTGGAAGAGCCCGAAGTGGAAAGTGAAGAACGCAAGGACTCCCAAGCCTCCCCCAAGCCTCAGCGCTAACGGTCCCAAGGAAGGATCTCTCACGCCGGACGCGATCGCAACGATGATAGTCGTGAAACCCACGCACAGACTCGACACCCAGAGTGCCCAGATGATGTCGCTGGCTTCCCAGCGAAAGACGCTCGCCGAGACGACGGCCGCCGAAAAGGCGATCACATCCAGGAGAAGCGAACGGTCCCCTGATGGGGATGACGCAAGATCCAGGAATCGCTCGAGCGGCCGCACTGAAGTGTTCATCACCCATCCCGGCAATGGAGGCTTGCCAACCTGAGTAATCCCTTTGTACTGCACCCGAGGCGTTCGTGCCCATCGTGCCACACCTTCTGACGTCCCACAAGCACCAAGGAGAAGACGCACCATCTTGTGGTTCAGGGTCTCCCCCTCCTTCGTAACGCGAACGAAGTAGACGCCGCTCGAATCTGAGTATTGGGATACAAAAACAGGGCCACCCCAATGGGGTGGCCCTGTTGAATCATACCTGCTTGCGGTCCTGCTGCAGCTAGGCTTCGACCTTCGTGACGTTCTCCGCTGCGGGACCCTTCTCGCCCGCGACGACGTCGAACTCCACGCGGTCACCTTCGTTCAGCGTCTTGAACTCATCGCCGCCCTGGATTGCCGAATGGTGGACGAAGACGTCCTTCGATCCGTCCTCCGGCGAGATGAAACCAAAGCCCTTGCTGTCATTGAACCACTTCACGGTTCCGATTGTACTCACTGTCCACTACCTCTCTTAGTCTCGCCGAGCAGGGATAACCCCTTGCTCCGACGATTGTCCTGCCGGGGGCCGGGTTTCATCCAACCCTCCGACTTTCTTCATTACGGGGCCTGTTTGCCCCTGCAGGTGGCACCATCACCGAACGCCGGTACCGCTCCACATCCTAGGGCACCTCATGGTGCCCTCTGAAACGCAAAAAGGGACTGACGTGTGCGCCAAGTCCCTCCTAAGAGTCTCCGGGTACGTACAACATACCAACATGGTCGCCTCTGCTAGGAGACAGCATAGCCGAGGGAGCCCTGCGGGTCAAGCTCAATCGTCGGCCCAAGTGCCTCCGGGGCCGAAAGCCGTCATCGTGGCAGACCGTGCCGTTCGGTATCACTTCAGGAACACCATTTTCCTGCGCTCGTGTGATTCCCCTATCTTCAAGCTGTAGAAGTAGATACCCGATGCGGCCTCGCGCCCACTCGCGTCTCGCCCGTCCCATACCACAGCGTGACTGCCTGCGGGAAATCTTCCCGAGACCAGCGTTGTAATGTGTCGCCCGCAGACATCGTGGACGAAAAGCTCCACGACCGCACCTGCGGACAACGAGAAGCTCAGGGTCGT
>JAUWBY010000015.1 GCA_030609605.1 Candidatus Eiseniibacteriota bacterium | reverse complement strand
CGGTGCGGCCCGCCTCATCCGGGAGGCGAACATCATGGTCGGTATCTGTGGCCGCGTCTGTCCACAGGAGATGCTCTGCATGGAGCATTGCACCCGGACCAATCTCGACACGCCGATAGACATCGCCGGTCTCCAGCGCTTCGCAGGCGACGTCGAGCTGGCGTCGCTGGCGCCTCTGCCCGACTCAGCCGGAGACCGCCCAGAGCGCGTCGCCATCATCGGCGCGGGGCCGGCCGGCCTGGGAGCGGCCGTAGAGCTCAGAAAGCGCGGCATCGGAGTTACGATCTTCGAGAAGTCCGATGTCATGGGTGGCGTATTGACGAGGGGAATTCCTCCGTTTCGCCTGGATCAGACCTTCGCTGCGGAGGAAATCGACTACGTTCAGCGCCTTGGCGCCGACGTGCAGTTGGAGCAGACTGCCTCAGCGCCAGCCGAGCTTCTCAAACAGGGATTCAGCGCTGTCTTCATCGGGATAGGGCTTGGGCGTCCGTATACCATCGGCCTCAAGGGCGAGGATCTGCCGGGCGTTCATGTAGCTTCCGATCTTCTGACCGACATTGCAAGAGGTGAGCGTCCCGACCTTGGATCGCGCGTGGTCGTCATCGGTGGCGGCAACGTCGCCATGGACGCGGCGATGGCTGCACTGAGACTTGGTGCGGAACGCGTGGACGTGTGCTGCCTGGAGTCATACGAAGAGATGCCGGCCTTCCGTTCCGAGATCGAAGAGGTCCAGTCGGAAGGCATCGTCTTCCACCCCGGTACGAGGCCTGTCCGGATCGTCGCAGACGGAAACAAGGTTGTAGGATACGAAGGCGTGGGGATCCGCTGGAAGGAGCCGGGTCTTCTCGTTCCTTCCAACGCAGTTGATGTTCCGGGAACGGAATTCGGCCTCGCCGCAGACAGCGTCATCGAGGCGATCGGGACAGGAGTCCTGGATCGTTTCGAGGGAGTGGAGACCGACGGCCGGGGTGTTGTCCGCACCGACCCCGAGACAATGGCTACGTCGCTACCGGGCGTGTTCGCAGGCGGCGACGTCGTGAGTGGTGGCGCCACCGCGGTCAGAGCCTACGCCGAAGGTAAGAGGGCGGCGGAGGGCATTATCGCGTTTCTTGACTCCGGTGATACCGAAGGAGGTGGCCGCTGATGAAGAAAGTCGATCTTTCTGTCGAATTCTGCGGCATCCGCTTCCCTAACCCGTTCGTTCTGGCTGCAGCGCCCCCGACCGATGACGCTGAGATGATAGCACGCGGCTTTGATGCCGGCTGGGGGGGCGCCGTCGTCAAGACTCTGGGCCTCGAGCATGTTGAGGTGAATCTGGTCTCCCCAATGATGGCCGGCCTGAGCTACGAGGACAAGGGCCTCATTGGGCTCGAGAACATCGATCTCATATCCGACCGGGATATCAATGAGGTTCTGGCAGAGGTCTCTGAACTCAAGAAGAGCTATCCGGAGCAGGTTCTCATCGTCAGCATGATGGCCGGCTCTGAAAAGGAGTGGAAGGAGATTACCCGCCGTGTCCAGGCTGCGGGAGCCGACATGATCGAGTGCAGTTTCTCGTGTCCTCACGGTATGCCTGAGAAAGGAATGGGATCGGCCGTCGGCCAGGACGCGGGGCTTACGTACGAGCGTGCAAAGTGGGTCGTCGAGGCAGCTGAGATTCCGGTACTCATCAAGTTGACTCCGAACGTGACCGACATGCGTCCGATAGCGCAGAAGGTAAAGGAGGCGGGTGCTGCCGGGGTTACGGCAATCAACACGGTGAAAGCCCTCCTCGGTTTCGACCTCGATACATTCTCCCCTGTGCCCTCGGTGAACGGGAAGTCGACGGAGGGCGGATTCTCCGGACCGGCGATCAAGCCGATTGCCCTCAGATTTGTGGCGGACGTCGTCAAGGATGTCGGTATTCCGGTGGCGGGGGTCGGTGGGGTCGTGACGTGGCAGGACTCAGTGGAATTCCTGCTCGCGGGCGCCGGTATCGTGGAAGTCTGCACGGCGGTGATGAGGTACGGGTTCGACATTGTGGAGGAACTGACTGAGGGGCTAGCTCTCTATCTTGAGGACAAGGGGATGAGTTCGCCGATGGAACTCATTGGTCTCGGTCTCCCGAACATCGTCAGCCACGAATCGCTCTCGCGTGAGTACAAGGCCATTGCGAGCATTGACGAAGACCTTTGTGTTGGCTGCGGTCAGTGCATAGTCGCCTGTCGCGACGGGGGCCACCAGGCGATCGAGTTCCGCGGTCGACAGGAAGACGGGGGCCTAAGCGACGCCGACGATGCCAGGATCCCGGAGGTCGATGACGAGAAGTGCATCGGGTGCGGGTTCTGCCGCACCGTCTGTCCTGTAGATGGGTGCATCAGTATGACGCAGAGGGAGGACTAGCCAGGCGGAGCGGAGGAGACGCTCGCGGAACTGCCGACGGACGGGTGTGCTGCTTCATGGTGCTATTATGTGCAGCGACAGACGAGTATAGTGGTGGATAACAGCATGACTACCAGTTTTCTCCGTCTTGCAGCATTCTATGCTTGATTTCCCTCTTCTAGGGTGGTATTCTCCCTGAGTGTTTCTTCAGATCTGTTTTGCAATAGTGGGTGCGAGGCATGCGTTGCGGCGGATGCCGTTGGGTTGTGCGGTTTTTCTGCAGGCCACATAATGGGAAGCGGGCGACTGGTGATGGATTCGCAGCCATCCAGCCGCCCGGGTGGAACCGAGACACGGCCGATCCGTGAGGATCAGGGCCCGGCTCCATGCTTCGATAATATACCCAGGACAGGCCGGGAAGTCAAGCGAGAGAGGTGAGCGAAATGCGCCGTGACACTGCCGGAAGCGAGAGTTTGGCGACCGAGCCGAGGCGCTGTCGTGTGCCGGCGAGAGGGGGCCGGCAGGCGACGGCGCTGGTCCTTGCGATGCTTGTTGTGGCCAGTTTCTGCGCAGCCCGGAACCCTGAACAAGAACTGGGGCCACAGGAGGGGGGTCCGCTACGGTCGGGCGGAATGGTCTGGATCACCGTGGACGAGGACTTGTTTGTGCTGGGCGAGGAGATTCCGCTGCCGCCTGAGGAGGGCATTCCCGTACCTCCGGCTCTCCAGGGATTGCTCGCATTCAGCGTGGCGTCGCCGCTGCCGGACTGGGGAGTCAGAGTCCAGTTCGAACCGATCGCCGGTCCTGGAGGTCCCATCGATATCAGCTGCGTGATGGTGCGGTCACCCACGACGGGTGGAGAATTCGTCAGCATAGTGGGTGGTGCAGTCATTGCGGAGGGGCACGGGCCGGCGCCGGCCCCGGACCTGTGGCTGGAGCTGCAGGTGAGGCCTGGGTGGACGGATGAAGTGGGAGTCTATGAGGGACTTCTCCACCTTATGCCAGTGGGGCCGTCGGGGCACGATGATTCCGCGATCGAGCCGCCGGGCGCGCTGCGCATTGTGCCGGGCGGGGACGGAAATGTCGGCAGTTCACTCGGACCGCGGGTGACCGTTCCCGTGACGATGACCGTGGGTGCCCTCACTGTTGTCATGACCTATGTGTCCGAGTTCAACATAGAAACGGGACCGCCGCCGGGTCGGTTCTACGTGGAGCCCGATCTTGAAGTTGTGCTGGCGACGAACGAGGGGCAGTGGGAACTGCGCCTTGAGGGAACGCCGTTCGTGTCGGGGGACAACGAGATTCCCCTCGAGCGGCTGGAATGGTCAAGGCTGGGTCCGGATGGGGAACCGGGCGCATGGACGTCGCTCGGTGAGAACAACTGCATCATGTCGGGGTACGACGAGCGCGGTGTCTTTCCTGCGACCTTCCGGTTGGCACTGGAAGTGACGCTGGGTGATCGCGCCGGTGATTACGTCTGTCAGATTCTGTTGGTCGGGTCGTCCGGTTAGTCGGGCGACCTGTTGCTGTCCGGGATGATCTCGTGATCGCGTGGGCAGGTCGGCTATTCGTATTGATGCCCGTCGTCGATCAGGAATCCAGCAGGCCGAAAGGAGGTGCCATGGAGCTCAACTCGCGGCCTTCGGCCGCGTGGAAAGATACCGGCTCCCCGAGGAGCGTGGGCCGGGCGGGGAAACCGGGGTGATCCGCCAACCCCGGCGAGGGACGAACGCCTGAAACGATACATCCCTCTCCCTGTTTGGACACAAAGGCGGACCAATGGGTTGCGACCAACAACC
The DNA here is from genome assembly GCA_030609605.1 of Candidatus Eiseniibacteriota bacterium. Lineage (GTDB taxonomy): Bacteria > Joyebacterota > Joyebacteria > Joyebacterales > Joyebacteraceae > Joyebacterum. The sequence goes on along the minus strand of JAUWBY010000015.1, from coordinate 14,160 downwards.
CTGAAGGAGACTATACCATGTTGCGCATCCTGATAGCAATCATGGCCGTGGCCGCGCTGGCAGTGCCGGCGATGGGCTACGGTACCACGTGGGACGGCTCTCCCAGTGGCCAGCTTGAGATCCATCTGGAGCTGAACTGCTACATCCAGATCGAGTGGCAGGAGATATGGATCGTGTTCAACGGAACTGGCGACTGGTACTCCACGCAACTCGCCAACGTTGCGTACGCCGCGTGTGACGATGTCAGCAAGTACCCTACGGACCCCTGGGGTGGTGACGCCTACTACTGCAGCGACGGCATGTACTACGAGTCGGGCGATGGCGCGGTCATTTTCGTCCGTTCCAACAACGACCTGTCCATGGCGGTCACTACCAACGGTAACCTCACGGGGCAGTCCCACGGGGGCACTCTGGACACATGGTTCACCGTGTGCCTGGCCCCCTTCCAGATCGCCGGTTCGCCCCTGCTTGGGAGCGTGCCCACCGGTGGAGAGCCGGGTCACTACCTCTATGATGGTGGCGCCAATGCGTTCGGCCATGCCAATAACGGGGCGGGACCCCCGGGAAGCGTTGCGGGCACAACATATGATAACTGGCCGGACCAGTACCCCTTCCCGTGCGCAACCGTGGGCCAGAACTGGACACTCGGATCGATGGCGCCCTACATCGAGGGCACGATCAAGTTCCTGGGCCGTGTCCATCGTCCTGGTATGGCGGATGCCGGAGACGACTACAAGACGACCCTTGACGTTCTCTTCACAACCTCGTAGCGGTTTGGGCGGTGCCGGAGGTTCTCTGAACCTCCGGCACCGGTCGCGGCCGCGTCGATCGATAGGAGGCAGGCACATATGAAACCCAAGTCTCTGCTTGCGGTCGCAGTTCTCTTGATCGTCTCCTTGTTTTCTCCCACGAGCTACGCTCAGGAATCGAGGGAGTTCGTCGGTGGCGTTGCCCTCGGGCCAACCTTGCTGGAGGTCGACGTTCGGCCAGGCGAGGTGTGGCGCGGTGAGTTCACCATCGCCGCAGGTGACTACAACAGGCCGGCGACGTTCGACATTGAACTCATGGATCTCGCGCAGGACCCGAGCGGTGCGAAGTCCGGTACCAAGCGGGGTACCGGCGTTCGGTCCGCCGCCGGGTGGATTGAGATGCCTCGCGAGATGACGCTGAATCGTGGTGAGAAGGGACGCGTCGCTCTAGTCTTGCGCTGTCCACAAGATGCGTTCGGATGCTACTCCGCCTTTGTTCTGGTGAAGCTGCGGCCTGGACGGCGAGGGGATCCTATGGGAGCGGTCGTGATACCCGGGATCGGTGTGGAGGTCCTGGTCCACGTACGCTCCGAGGGACTGCTGCGTCTCGACGTGGAAAGCATCGAACTTCGTGAAACGGCCACTGCCTCTCCGACGGTCGCCCTGTCGATCCGAAACACAGGTGTGTGGAAGAGCGACGTGAAGGGTGACGTCCTTCTTTATCCGGAGTCCGGCGGGTTCCCCGAGAGAGCGCAGATATCCCTCAGGGCAAACGGCCAGCCTTTCGAGATCTATCCCGGACAGCTCCTGCAATTGGAATCTACATTCCCAAGGCGGCTCCCGGCGGGGGTGTACACCGCCGTGACGCGCTTGGATCTGGGCGATAGACGCGAGTCGCGGGCCGAGTTCTCGGTGAACATCGGCGACGGTGTCTCCGGTGGGGAGCGAGATCGCCGCTCGGAGCTGGGCACCGAGCTCTGGGTGGAGGAGACTCTCTTCGAGATAGCTCTTCCCTCCGGCGCGGTGAGATCGATGCCGATTCGCGTGCGGAACCTCGGTGACGCCGCTATTGCACTCCACGCGACGGTCGAGGACGCCAGGCTGGAGAGCGACGGGTCCTGGACCTTCGGGGGAACGACAGCCTCCGTCCCAGGTCTCAGCATCGAGGTCACCCCAGCCAACCTCGTAGTGGAGCCGAAGCGAACCGCCGTCTTCCGAGCGTCGGTGAGCATGAAGAAGGGCACTGACCTCGAGTCCACGGTCGTCAAAGCAGTGCGCCTCACGGGGAGCACCACGGGTGGTTCGGTGGAGGAGGGCTGGGAGACCATCTACGACGCTGGCGCACTGGTCGTGATGACGCCTGCAACCCAAGGTGAGGCGAAGGTCGATATCGTCGACCTCACGCTTGTCAGATCCAAACCCGACCGAAATCCAGGCAGTGCGGTCCTGTCGATCGTGAATTCGGGTGGGGCAATTGGACACGTGAAGGGTTCCATGGCTCTGAAGCGGACATCCGGACAGGCCATTGCAACGATGATGATCGGAGAGGAAAGCTGGAGGCCCATCATGCCCGGCGGACGACGAGAGTTCCGAATGCCGCTGCCCCTGGTTGACGAAGGAGACTTCGTCATCGAGGCAGAGATCGTGCAGAAAGACTCGTCGACCGGTCCTGTTCGAACGGAGGTCCACTTCACAAGCACGCAGGTCACACCCGAGGGACTTCGATGAAAGGAACCCTGCCGGGATGAAGACGCTCTGTTGCATCACTTTCTTGCTCGCCTCTCTTCAGATGCTCGCCGGCTGCGCTCCGGGACCCTCCGGTCTAACGCCGGAGCTTGTTCGGGGCGGAGCCCCGCCGGCTGAGGTCTATCTTGAGGAAGCGACAGCACTGTATCAGGAAGAGTCTTACCAGGAGTCAGCGGAACTGGTGCGCGCGGCGCTTCGCAGCGCGACCGCCTACCGAATCATGCCGGAACTACTCTACCTTCTGAGTGAATCCGAGCTGGCACTGGGGAACCGTGACAGGGCCGCTCTGAGTCTGAGGCTCCTGAAGACCTACTATCCCAGAAGATGGTCTGCTCTTCCGGAGGTGGACGCGTTAGACGCCATTGTGGAAGAGATGGGACCGTGGTCGGGACGATGGGAGAGCGGACACGCACTTGAGTCGGGCGGCTGGAGCGGCGTCTGGAGGTCCGAGCGGCCGGGGTCGGGTGACGCGGGTGTTTCCGGGTCCGACGATCCCCGCCGGGATACGAGCGTCACGAACGTGTTCTATGAGACAGACATCCTCCAGGTGCTGGCTGACATCTCGGCTCAGGTAGGAATTCCCATCGTCGCGGCGCAGGGGGTCCGAGGATACGTCACCATTGAGTTCGACAATCTGCCGCTCGAGGACTGCCTGCGCCGACTCGTGCTCCCTCTGGGCCTGGGCTACGCGTGGATGGACGGCTACTACCTGGTTGGTGCCGCCGACCCGCGCGAGGCTGCGTCGGTGCTCCTGACCGAGACCATGGAGGTCCGGCCTCGGCATCTTCTCGCCAGGGACGCGCTCAAGCTTCTGCCGCAGTCCTACGAACGGTATGTGCGGGTGGACGGCGCAGGCGGCAACACCCTGACAGTGACGGGACCCGATGAGATCCTCCGCTCCTTCCTGCGCGACCTGGCGGTGGTCGACCGTCCGCCGCGTCAGGTGATGATCGAGGCCTTGGTCATCGAACTGAACCGCGATGCCACGCGAGAGTGGGGCATCGACTGGGAAGCGATAGGGAGCAAGGGGGGCGATTCATTCAGAATAGCCAAGCTGGCGTCCGCGGTGACCGACTCCTCCTTCATCGGCCAGCTGTTCAGCACGGGCGTGGACGGCCTCGGAGCCGTGACTGATATCCAGGCTGCCGTGAGAGCGCTTGAGGCGACGGCCGGCGCGCGCGTGAGGGCTAATCCGCGGGTGGCGACCCTTGACGGTCAAGAGGCGAGGATTCGCGTGGGCACCGAGGCGTACTACTCGTTGCTGAGCGGATCCGTCACCTACGCGTACTACACACTGCAGAAGATCGCCACGGGCACGACTCTGAAGATCACGCCCTACATCGTGGCTTCGTCTGAGATCATAACTGATATTTCGGTAGAGGTCAGCGACGTCCGCTCGTCCGGGACGAACGATCTCCCGGTGACCAGCGTGCGCGAAGTTGAGACGCGGGCGCGAGTGGGTAACGGGGAATCGGTAATCATAGGTGGCCTGCTGTTGGAGAGGGAGAGAACGAAGGAGAACCGAATCCCGCTCCTTGGTCGCATTCCGCTGCTTGGCGCTCTCTTCGGATACACCGGTGTCGAGAAGGGGCAGAGCGAGATGTTCGTGCTGGTGACCCCACACATCATGATCCACCCGACGGAACTCGCCGGACTCCTCGAGTAGAGGGAATCCCAGCTCGATGTGAAAGGTGCTGGTGAACAGTGGGAGAGAAGGAGGAAGCGTTCCGATGACTACGGTTGTGAACCACACACGCGGCGAGCCGCGCCAAGCCCCGACGCGTCCAAAGACCGGCCTTAGTCTCGCCCTGTTTGCAGTCCTCCTCGCGGTTGTCATGATTGGCAGCGAGCCGATGCCGGCCGCGGGCGACGAGAACGCCACTGGATTCAGCCTCAACATCCGCCGGGTCATCAAGGTCAGGCTTGCCAGTGCCTTCGACCCTCACCCTCGATACGGGGTCGGCGGGGACAGAACGGTGGCGGTGGAATCCCTGCCGCCGGCCGATGTTGCGGAGGTCAGCGTCGCCACGAATGCCACTGACTGGGGCGTGGCCGTGCGGTTCACGCTGCCGGAGGGAGGCAAACCGATGCATCGAAACGCCGCCGCAGTATGCCGCCTCGTGGACCAGGAGGGCCGAGTGGTCAGCGAGCAATTCATAGAGAACAGCGAGGTGTTCCTGGAGGGCAACGGCAGGTGTGGAAACCACACCCTCTTCCTCGAGGTCGACGGCCTTTTCGCCGCCTTCGGGATAGAGACGCTCACCGAGCCGATGGTGGATGTGGAGGGGCGGCTGGCGACCGGGAGCATGTAGGTTGTCGGACGCGACGCAGGGCCGCAAACCTGGAGGTGTTGTTATGAAACGACTATTGATTGTGTTCACGGTTCTTTGTATTGCCGTGGTCGCAGCGCCTCTGCCGGCTGAAGTGCTGGACCAAGTCAACATCGGGAGTCCAGCATGGGAGCTGGGTCACGATCTGGTTGGGTGGGGCGACGTTCAGTATGGAACCGTGCATGATCCGCCTGGACCATACGGAGACGTTGACAACTGCAGGGGCATAGACTGCCCCGAGGCGCTCGGAGACGGTGATGTCTGGGCATGTGTGACCCTCGATTTCGGTTCGGAGGACCCCGAGGTGCCGAGATCCATCAGCTTGCGGCACCTGGAGGGTCAGGCCGTGGACGCATTTGATCTCTACATCTATGAGGTGGGTGACACTCCGCCTGGAACGCTGCTCTTCAGCTATCCCGGCGATGTCGAGAACACAGACCTCGTGTGGCACATGACGACGCTGGAAGACGTCTATGCATCAGGACCGTGCGTGCTCCATTTCATCTCTACTGGAGAGCACTGGTCAGGATGGCCCACATATGGCCAAGTGTACTTCGACTGGATAATCGTACAGGGCATGGCGTGTCCTGTCGCCTTGACCACGTGGTCGGCAATCAAGGCGATGTTCTACTAGCTGCCAGCATGGCGAGACACTGCGGATGGGATCATGGAGCCACATATTCTGGAGGCACAACAGAATGATGCACGCGCTTGTCATCCTGCTGATCCTGACGGTCCCTGTGGACTTGTGCTTCGCGGGCAATACGGAGTTCGTCCAGACTGACGGAACGACGTTCGAGCTGAACGGGCAACGCTACCTCTACGCCGGCGTCAACTACTGGTACGGCATGAACCTGGCTTCCGCAGGTGCTGGGGGAGACCGCGAGCGCCTGTGTCGCGAGCTCGACGCACTGCGATCGCTCGGCATCATGAACCTCCGCATCATGGTCGGGAGCGAAGGACCGGACTCCGAGCCTTGGCGCATCGTGCCGTCGCTCCAAACGTCCCCGGGGGTGTACGACCCGGAGGTGCTCGACGGCCTCGACTACCTGATCAGTGAGATAGGCGAACGTGGGATGAGAGCGGTGGCCTGTTTCACGAACTTCTGGCACTGGTCCGGCGGAATGGCGCAGTACGTGAGCTGGAACGGTGGCGGTCAGATACCCTATCCTCCTCCGGAGCCCGGAGGCGACTGGAACGTCTTCCAGGACTACGCGTCCGACTTCTACTCGAACGCGGGCGCCACGCAGGATCTCAGGGACCACATTGCGTTTCTCATTGCGCGACTCAACCCGTATGCGGGCCTCCTCTATGGAAACGACCCCACCATCATGGCGTGGGAGTTGGCAAACGAGCCCCGAGGGTTTCACAACAATGCGGCAGCGTTCAACACGTGGCTGGACGACACCGCGGCCTACATCAAGTCGCTCGACCCCAACCACCTCGTGACAACCGGCTGCGAAGGAGACACTCCGTGGCCGTCCTGGAACGGGCTCGACTTCACCGACAATCACGACGGCCCGGACATTGACTACACCACCATCCACATCTGGCCACAGAACTGGGAGTGGTTCGACCCATCGGACCCGGAGGCTACTTTTCCGTCGGCCATCGCAGCCGCAGAGGACTATCTCTCGGCGCACCTTGGCGAGGCCCAAGTCCTCGGCAAGCCGCTGGTGCTCGAGGAGTTCGGACTCGCCCGGGACAATGGTTCCTACGATCCGTCCGCTTCCGTGGTCTGGCGGGACTCGCTGCTCTCCGTGTTGTACGGTCTCGTAGAGACATCAGCGCAAAGTGGTGGGCCGGCATGCGGTGATAACGTCTGGGCGTGGGCGGGCGAGGGGAGGCCAGCCGCTCCCTTCGGCGGCTACTGGAGTCCCGGCGAGCCGTGGGTGGGCGATCCGCCCCATGAGTGCCAGGGGTGGTACAGTATCTACGACAGCGATGCTACGACCGTCTCCATACTGGCGGCTCACGCGGATCAGATGAGTTCCATCGCGCTTGGAACAGCGGTCGGCGGCGACGAGTCTCCATCGGATGTGAGGCAGGGAAGTCTCACTGTCTTCCCGTCTCCTTCGATCGGCGCTGCTACTGTCGTCGCCGATTTCCCTCATCGGGACCTTGGCCGGCGCATCGATATCGTCGACGTGTGTGGCAGAATGCTCTGGAGCTTTGATGCTGCGGCGCGGCACATGACTGTCTCGTGGCCAGGAAGCAGCGCACGCGTGCCGTCAGGCATCTACTTCGTGGTCGTAGGTGATGAGGTTCCACCACTTACGGCCAAGATTGTCTACATCCGTTCCACACGTTGAATGTGCCCGTCTGAGGACTGTAACCCAGCTGGTAACCCTCCAACAATTCCCCGAAGCACCCTTGTTCACCTTGCCTGAGATCAAAAAGCCCCGCAGAGCCGGTGTTCTCTCACAGAGAATGGATAGTTAACACAATGTGGCAAGCTACGGTGTTAGAGATACTACCACCGTAGGTTGCAGTATATGGCGTGAAGCAGATACATGACTACGAGTTTTCACTACTATTGTCAAGATTAGTCGTTGACATGGTGGTGAGGTTGCGGTATGCTCCTCAATACACACCTCACATTCCTGCTTCTGCTCAGAGCGGGGCCGAATAGCTTGGTGAGGTGCTGCAAGCCGCGTACGAGGGTGGAGAAAACCTACAGGTAGCGGACAAGAAAAGCGGGCGACTGGAGAATTGGCGTGCAACCAGTCCAGCCGCCCGGGCAAGAGCAGGGCACCTGAACCTGGAACGTCCGGGCGCGTCCGTTCTTGTGTGTGAGCAACATACCCGCGGTTGGCTATGTCGTCAAGGTCTTTCAAATGCTGAGTATCGCTGCGCATACGAAGGTGCCGCGAGGCGCCGACAGTCCTGAGGCCAAGAGGAGGGCGATGATCCATGAAGAAGCGGATGGTGGAGGAGAGTTGAGGGTGTCTTTCTTCAGATCATGAGATCATGGGAGTGACGCAATGAAGAAACGGGAATCTGTCAGAGCCGCGGCCTGCATGATGATGCTTGTCGTATTCGCCGCTGCAGGTTGGACCGCTGACATTGAAGTGAGTCAGCCGGTGCAGGTGACGGACAGTGGGTACTACGAACGTGGCCAGTCGATCGTCTACGACGGTGCGGACTACTGGCTGTTCTACGGCCGTTCCGCGAGCTGCACAGATCCGTACAGCAGCGGGAATCCGGATTTGAACGACTACGAACTGTATTACAAGAAGGCGGGGACCGTGGCAGAATTGGCTGCGGCAACGGCTCTTGCTGTGCAGGTGAGTGGCACACCAGTGACGGACAGCTACATGGGCGAAACCGCTGCCGCCTACATGGACAGCAAGATCTGGGTCTTCGCCACGATCGACGACGGCGTTGGACACACGGATCTCTACGGGTACTACACATCTGACGGTGGAAGCACCTGGACTCAGGTTGGGCCGCATGTCGCCGGTATGAGCACTGGGCAGGGGCACCACGATGCTGTTGTGTTCGGCGATGAGCTCTGGCTCCTCGAGGGCTCGGGCGATTTCCATACGATGCACTCGTCGACGCCGACGAACAGCTCCTCGTTCAGCACGCCACTTCGGGTGGGCGGCATGACCGGTGGCCTCGGGCACTTCTTCGTCGACGGAACCAGCCTGTACCTCGCGCTGGGATCAGCGGGGACCTACTACATCTACGCCTACAACTCCGGCTCCACGGCGTGGGAGCTCGTCGACAGCAAGGTCATCTCCGGCTACTACGACCCAACCCTCTACAAGGTCGGGTCGGATTATGTGTTCCACTGCGCTCCGTATGCGGGCGGCAGGCAGTGGATCGTGGGTTGGGCCGGCAGCACGCTTGACGGCACGTTCTTCGATGGGACGGAAGTCGCCGTCATCGATGGCCAGTACGGCTCGAATGTGTGGGTCGACATGTGGCCGATCGGCTACACGCACGGAGGCACGAGCTATCTCTTCTTCAGCTCCGAGCGCGACGACCCAGCAGCCGAGGGTACCGGCAACATCTGGTACACCGAGGTTGACTGGGATGTCTACAACGACCACTACACGTACATTCAGGAGGCGATTGATTCCGCTGTTTCCGGAGATGGGATTCAGGTTGATGCGGGTATCTATGCGGAGTACCTGCATGTCACGACGGACAACCTGACCATCGAGGGCGCCGGAATCGACCAGAGCATCATCGATCTCGACGGACTCATGCCTTACTGGCACTACTCCGGCTGCAGCTCCTCCTACGCGAGCAGGGGCGGCGTCCTCTTCAGCGGATACGGCAGTCCCGATGAGATCATCGAGGATATCGTCTTCCGTGGTTTCACTGTCAAGAACGCCGGACTCAACCCGCCCGCAGGAGGGGCGTATCCTGAGTTCGTGGATCCAGGCCTCGACGGTCAGGATGACGTCCGCGGCATCTCGGTGCACAACGGCAAGAACATCCTGATTGACGAGTGCAAGGTCGAGCACAGTGGGTATTTCGGTATTACTGCCGGCAAAGCGAGGTGTACGTCATTAACTCAGAGTGAGCTGGTGACGATCACCGATTGCATTTCCTCGGACAACTGCAACACCGGTATCAGTGTGGGTGACTATGTGGGACCCATCACAATCACTGGGAACACCTGCAGCAACAATAAGATGCCGTGGACATGGTATGACGCCACCCGGGAATACGCGGGAAAGGGCATCGAGGTTGTAGGCAAGACCTCGTCTAATCCGCCGACAGGCGTGATTTCCGGAAATGTGTGCACCGCCAACGGCTATCAGGGCATCGTGCTCAAGAACTACAGCGATGGCATGGTCGTGGAGCTGAACACGGTTTCGGGTCACAACCTGGACGAGGACGGCGCCGGAATCTTCTTCTACGCGGGGTCCTCAACGCCGGCCTACTGCGTGAATAACACCATTCGCAACAATGTCTTGAGCGGGAACATCAGGGGAATAGTCGGCTACTACGCGCAGGATGCTCTCATCTCGGGCAACACGATCTCTACCGAATCCGGGACATTCGATTCGGGCCAGGAGGGGATCAAGCTCGACGGATGCAATGGGTGTGTCGTTTCCGGCAACGTCCTGACAAACTGCGACGGCACCGGCATCAAGGCCCAGAACACGTGGAACTCCGTCGAGTGCCACTCCAACACGGTTTCCTCGAACACGATCACAAACGCCAACGGTCCCGGGCTCCGCGTGAGTTCCGGCGCTCACGACAACGCTTTTGTCGGGAACACCGTGGACGGGGCGAAGTTCGCGGGTGTCTTCATCTATCTCGGGGCCTGCGACAACACGTTCACCGACAACCTTCTTACCGGCATTACGACGGAGACCTTCTACGCCGGTGAGGATTACGAGGCCACACAGGGAGACGGCATCTTTCTGTGGGGATACAACGGGGACTTCGATGCTCGTGCGGGGACCGGCAACATCTTCCATGGAAACGGCATCTATGGCAATGCCGGGGATGGGGTTGAGAACCAAGTGAGCTCCATGGTTGTGGATGCCTCCGGCAACTGGTGGGGCACCGCGGATGTATCCGCCGTGGCCTCGTTGGTGGGTTCCTACGCAGACTACACTCCTTGGCTTGCGGGCGGAACCCCAGCAAGTCCGGGTTACAGCGGGGACTTCTCCACACTCCACGTCGACGACGACAGTCCACAGACAGGAAGCGCGACAAGGCTGCAGGAAGGTCACGATCTCGCCACCGGGAGTACGGTCAATGTGGCTGACGGAACCTACGGCGCTGATCCCGCGACGTTGAAGGCCGTCTATATCACCAAGGACAACTTTAGTCTCATCGGGCAGTCCGAGGCAGGCACCATCATCGACGGTGCGGTCGGTGGTGTGGGAAGTTCCGGCTCGTCTTGGCCGAAGGGCATCCATGTTGAGGCCAACAACGTCACCGTACAGAACTTCACGGTGAAGGGATTCACGGGTGACCTTGTGAACTCCCTCGGCTACGCGGTCCTGCACAGGAACTACGCTCATGACGAGCCGGCGGAGGGATACATATTCTACGACGGCTGCACCGTGAACAATGTGACCGTGCAGGACTGTTGCTACTGCATTTACGCCCTGTGCTTTACACATCTCACGGTCTCGGACTGCACTGTCAGCAATGGCCTCGGCGATGGCATGTTTATCGCCCGAGGGTGCGACTCCGCCAACATCCACGACAACGTCGTAACCAATGCTGGCGATCACGGCATATGGGTGGGCAAGTGCTGGATGGGACTGGAACCCTCTGACAACGCGACGATCACCAACAACACCATCAATGGAGCGCGTGAGGGCGGCATCTCGTTCGTCGGCTCTGACGGGGCCGTGATCGAGGGCAACGTCATCACGAATGCTGCAGGTGAGGGGTGGTCAGTCGGCGCGCTCAGTCTCAAAGACGGCGTGTCGAACGTTGTTGCCAGATACAACACGATCTACGGCAACGATGGAGCGTGGAACGGCTACGCGGGTACCGGCCACGGTATCGGCATAGACGGCACGCCTTCGAACATCACCCTCAACTGGAACAGCGTCTACGGAAATGCCGGGTACGGCTGCAACAACTACTCGACGGTCAGCGTGGATGCCAAACACAACTGGTGGGGCGACGCCACCGGGCCTGGCGGCGTTGGTCCCGGCAGCGGCGACGAGGTATCTACGTCCGTTCTCTACGATCCATGGATCGGCAAGTCCGGCGGTGAGAACATCGTCTGCAACCCGGATCCGCTGGAGCTCAATGCGGGGGTGTCCACGAGCAGCGTGGGTGTCGATTACCTCGGCGGGGCGTCTGACCTCGTGTACTTGATCAACGTGGTCTTCACCTGGGACGACACCAAGGTGACGATGAACTCGATCACCAAGGGCGACCTATTCGCGGGGCTCGACAGCGCGTTCTACGTGACGGGCACGGGCAATAGCCGGACGGTGGACTGGACGCTCCGTAGCGCGCAGCCTGGTGTCCCGGGTCCGGGCGAGCTGTTCCGTGTTGAGTTCACGGGGGACAGTTGCGGGACGAGTCCCATCACCTTCACGAGCGTGATCTTCCGCAACAGCAGCAACGAGACTATGACCGGGGTCTATGCCCGCAACGGTGCTATCCAGGTTGACCTTGGCGTTCCTTCTGTGTCGGTGTCGATCACGAACAGCGACAACCCCCACTTCGATGACTACGCGAAGGATGGGGATGACCTGCTGTTGACCGCGACGATCGGAGATGCTTGTGGCAATCTGGACGACATCACAGTGAGAGCAAACCTCTCAACACTTCTGTCCGGAGGTGGTTCGAGCGTGGCGCCTGACGACTATACAGGCGGTGTGGCCACGTGGAATCTCGACGATGTCGTTCTGGCCGGTGACGACATCAAGACCATCACGGTGACGGCGACCGATCTCCTGGGCAACATCGGGACAGGAAACACGACGACCACCGTGGACAACACCATTCCGACGGCGATCACGGGGTTCGATGCGGCGCCTGCACACAACAAGGTTGCCCTCACCTGGACCGATCCCACGAGTCCGTCCGTCGATGACAACTTCTATGAGGTCGTGATCCGCAGCAACGCGTGGGGCACGTATCCTACGTATCCCGGTTCGGAGCCGAGCTATCCGGCTGATCAGATCGCTGAGACAGCCGTGTGGAACGGCACGGGCAGCGGCTACACGGTGGTCTACGCGAGCAACGGGTCGGAGCGCGATATCTACTACTACCAGGCGTTCGCGTGCGACAAGGCTCTGAACTACGGACTTGCGGCCACCACTGCGCGGGACCGCGCCACGAACTACTGGCTGGGAGACGTGGCTGACGAGATGCCCAACTGGGTCGGCGATGGACGCGTCTACGACGGAGACTTCGCGAAGCTGAGCGGGACGTACGGAGGCTCGAGTCCGTCTTCGCCATGGGATCAGTGCGACGTCGGCCCGACGGACGACCATAGCCGCCTCGGCATTCCTTGCCCGGACGCGTTCGTGAACTTCGAGGATCTCATGATCTTCGCCATGAACTACGACGTTGTGGCGGCGCGGATCGTGCCGTTCCTCATTGAGCCGGGTGTGGGTGACCTTGCACTGGTGCTGGCCGAGAACGGTCGCTCCAGCGACGGGGTGCTCGAACTGGCTCTGCGGCTCGAGGGCAACCTCGGTGAGGTCAAGGGGCTCTCGGCTGAGCTCGAGTTCGACGGGCTGGAATTCCTCTCGGCTCGCCTGAGCGATGAGATGAGCACCCCGGTGGCCGATGTCTTCTTCTGGAGCGAGGCGGCCTCGCGGAGCGTGCAGGTCGACGCGGCCGTGCTCGGCACGGACGTGACGATTGGCGGTTCCGGTGATGTCGTGCTGCTCTCCTTCCAAATCCTGGATGAGACGTACGCGGTCAACTTCGCGTCGGCGAAGCTGCGCGGGGCAGCGAACGAGGATCTCACGGCCGAACTTGAGGGCCTGAGCTCTGATGGCGTGCCTGTCGCGTTCAAGCTCGTCCAGAACAGCCCGAACCCGTTCAACCCTCTGACTACGATCGCTTATGAGGTACCCCAGGCGTCAGCAGTGACGATCACTGTGTACGACGTCTCGGGTCGTCTTGTGACGACGCTCGTGGACGGTGTGATGGAGGCCGGCCGTCACAGTGCGGTCTGGGACGGCAGGAACGACCATGGTGAGTCAGTCGGTAGCGGCGTGTACTTCTGCGTGATGGAGACGCCCGATTACCGCGACAGCCACAAGATGACGCTTTTGAAGTAATTGTTTCTGAGCGGCGGGGCTACCACGGGCACAAGAGTGGTGGTCCCGCCTGCTCTGCCTGGCAGCTGTATTCCTGGAGAAGTGGCCCGGGGACGACAGCACATGCGGCCGACATGAGTCGGGCGTGGAGAGGAGAAGCGCAGCAATGGGAACGAGAACATTTGTAATGTTCGCCCTTTGCGCTCTGATCGTGGGGGCGTGGGCGACAGGGTCGTTGGCGGCCAACATCTATGTGCCGGGCGACCACGCGACGATCCAGGCCGCGATTGATGCTGCCAGCCCAACCGGCGACACCATCTTCGTGGGGCCGGGGCTGTATCTAGAGGCAATCGTGATCAACAAGGAACTGATCTTGTTGGGCGCGACTTCAGGTGTTGACAAGAACAGCTTCGTTCTTCCAACAACACTTGGAGACTACAACACTACCGTCGAGTCGGTGATCAAAGCGCCGGCGGCAGGTGATCCCAATGCAGTGTCGATAGAATGCAGCAATGTGACTCTGCAGGGATTCGTCGTTGAGGCGCTTGACAGATCTGTCACTGGCGGCAACGACTACAACAATCTGATCGAACTGCGGACCACAGCGGACACGATGAC
>JAUWBY010000335.1 GCA_030609605.1 Candidatus Eiseniibacteriota bacterium | reverse complement strand
CAACAGTCGCACCACCGAGCGGACTCATGTTCTCGTCGTAGACGTAGCCTGCGATCGTCCCGCGGGGCGGCGGTTCAAGTGCGAAGTTGACGATCACAAACGTGTCCAGACTCGCCGAGACGTTGTAGACCGTCTGCGTCGGATACTCGGCGGCCGTGCATATGACCGTGTAGGTCCCGGACTCGACCATCCGGTGGTAGTCGCCCACTGCCGGGTCGGTGTACACGTCCTTGCCGATCTCGGGAATGCTGATGGTCGCGTAGATCGGATCCCCTGTATCGCCATCGGTCACAAGACCACGTATCCCGCGTCCCGACATGCGAGCCTGGTAGAGCATCGCATTACGGTTATCGTCGAAGATCGGAGTGATCTGCGATGCAGGCGGGTCCTTGGTCGTGGATACTTCGATGGTGGTATCGATCTCGCCACGCACATCGTAGCACCAGTCCTGACAGCTTCCCTTGATGATGTACCAGTCCGCGCCGTTAGTGACCCAGTAGCCGTTGTACGATGCGTATCCGTCCGAGAGCGTGATGATCATCGGCTCATCGGGTGTTGGGTCGTATGTGTAGTCCCAGAGGTAGTTCACACAGACCGCGCCGGAGTGGAAAGTGAGAGACGTCACGGGGTTCATACCTACATTGAAGTCCCTCAGCGCCCTCGACTCGGCCCCCCTCCAGCACGTACCCGCATTGGAACCGTCCGGACTGTAGTAGTCGCGGTTCAGATCGATGCCATCGGCGTTGTAGCGCGAGCCATTTTCGTATCCGTCAGGATTTAGCATCGGGATTATCCAGATCTCGCGCTCGTTGATAAGCCAGGTGATATCCGGATCGACGCCGTAGTTCTCCAAGAGATGCTCGATCATGTAGTAGCAGACCTCGGCGCTGATCGTCTCATCCCCGTGGTGCGCCCCGATCCACTGGATCTCAGGCTCGAACTCCTCAACACCCGGATTGTCCGTGATCTTCATCGCCCAGAGCTCTCGCCTCTCAACGCTCTGTCCGATCGAGATGAGCTCGGTTATGCCCGGATAGCTCGCCGCCCATGCGGCCATATCGGACGTCAGCTCGGCGTAGCTGTGATACTCGCCGCGGTCGGCCAGTCGCAGGGAGTGCACGTCCGCGATCATGTTCTCGACGACCACGACAGGCCGATAGCCGTTTGCCCAGAGGATCTCCATCTCCCCCGGAATCGCCGCGATCTGCGCCATTCCGTCCCGCACGGACATGATGTCCATGTTCAGGTCGTTGAGGCGATGGATGTCTTCCCTGGAGAGGATTTCTACCTCCACCATCGCCGCATCGTCGCGCGGATACGCGAACGACACGACCGGGAAGATCAGGGAGACGGAGAGCCCTGCTACAAGCGCAAGATGCCACATCCGCATTCGAATGCTCCTTCCAGGCAAGACCCGCGTGATGCGGGTGGCCGGCGACAGTACCGCCCGCCACCCACTCGACACGGAACAATCAGAGACGCTCTACTTGAGGAGCGCCATCTTCCTTTCTGCTGTCTCATCACCGGCCGTCAGCTTCGCGAAATAGATGCCGGAGGCCAGACTTCTGCCGCTATCGTCCTTGCCATTCCAGACGACAGAGTGCGGCCCGGCGGCCAGCTCATCATCGACGAGTGTGCGCACGAGCCTTCCGCTCACATTGTAGACATGAAGCTCAACGGGACCGGCATTGTCGGGCACGCTGAACTGGATGCTCGTGATGGGGTTGAACGGATTGGGCATGTTCTGGCTGAGCACCAGCTTCACGAACTCGGGAGCGCCATCATCCGGCACGCCGGTCTCATCGAAGTCGAACCACGCCATGATCCGATCAATCAACACTCGGTTGTTGTCGGGAGGAGTGTTCACCGACTTCACGCACTCGAACGGGAACGCAAGGAAGATCACCTTGTGGTCGTCCTCCGATATCTTGACCGCCTTGTCTCCTACGCCGTCCGATGTGAAGATGACGTCGCCACCCGAAGCCGGCGTCACGCTGTCGCTCTCGGAGACAGGGAACGGACCACCGAGAAGCATGAGTGACATGCCATCGGATACCATGTCGCCGGCGACACCGCTCATAATAAACCCGGACGTATCGTCCGTCCACGACTCGATGTGCAGGTAGTCGGTGATGAATGTGTTCGTGCTACTGCGACTCGACAGGTAGTTCATGCTGGCGAGGCACAGGTTTCCGCCGGCGTCGAGATAGTCGATCATCGCCTGCTCATCGCCTCCGACGATCGTCATCGCGTCTCTGCTGGCGGTGGTCCAGAACGTCGCATAGAACGACTTGAGAAGCGTCGCGCTCGGCCGCCCCTTCGTGTTGCAGTCCCACGTGTACGGCGGATAGCCCGTATCCGTGAGTGCGT
>JAUWBY010000026.1 GCA_030609605.1 Candidatus Eiseniibacteriota bacterium | reverse complement strand
ATGTCAGGGGCGAGGTCATCGGCATCAACGCGGCAACGAATGCCGCAGCGGAGGGGATTGGATTCGCGATCCCGATCAACCTTGCGAGTGAAGTTGCGGCTGCGCTCATGGCCGAGGGCAGGGTCGTCCGCGGGTATCTTGGGATCGTGCCACAGGACATAACGAACGATCTTGCGGAGGCCATCGGGCTCAAGAGCACGGACGGGGTACTTGTTGCCAGTGTCGAGCCGGGAACACCGGCCGCGGATGCCGGACTGGAAGCAGGCGACGTGGTACGGAGCTTCGCCGGGACCACAATCGAGGGCGCCTCGCAGTTCAGACGCGTCGTCGCCGGCGTGATGCCGGGAAAGAAGGTGGAGATTGAGATAGTACGGGCCGGTCGCACGAAGACGCTGGCGGCGAAACTGGCAGAGAGGCCGGGTGAGGAGATAGCCTCGACCGAGGAGCCGACGGATGAGCAGAGGTGGTTTGGGCTCGAAGTCGTGGATCTCGACAATCCTCTTGTCAGGCAACTTGAGATCGAGATCGATCACGGAGCGCTCATCGTCGACGTCGAAAGGGGAAGCGCTGGCGCGCGCGCAGGCCTCGAGATCGGTGACGTTATTGTTCGCGTAGGAAGCACGGATATCGAGGATGTCGCGGAGTACCGCGAGGCCATGGAGAAGCACCAGGGAGATGAGAAGGCCCTCGCGCTCGTTGTGCAACGTGGCTCACACACCTACTTCGTGGCTGTGAAGCCGGGATAGTGGGATCTGTGTGAAGCCGTGACAGTGAGGTCTGGTGTAGAACCGGGGATGTATACGGAGACCCGAGAGAAACGGGAACCCATTGTCTCTCGGGAGCATCAGAAATAGAAGAGTTACGAGGCCGGGGTGTGCCCGGACGGGGCAAGGCTCCGGTGAACATTTGAAGGGTTTTGGAGGTAGTAGAACAAGATGCCGTATTACGGAGAACCAGCAGAGGAAGACAAGAGCTTGGAGCTCTATCTTCGAGAGATCGCCAAGACGCCGCTTCTGACTCGTGAGCAGGAGCAGGAACTCGGCAAACTGATCCTCAAGGGCGACCAGAGCGCTCGCGATGCACTCGTGCAGGCGAACCTGCGTTTCGTCGTGAGTGTAGCAAAGGGGTACGCCCGGAAGACGGATGCTCCGATCATGGATGTCATAAACCAAGGCAACCTCGGGCTCATCGAGGCGGCGAATCGCTTCGATTCCGAGCGAGGACGCAAGTTCATTACGTACGCGGTCTGGTGGATTCGCCACGCCATCCTCAAGGGCATGGCCGAGCAGTCGGGAGCCATGAGGCTTCCCCTCAACAAGACCGGTGCCATACGCAGAATGTGGCGGACGCTCGAGCGTCTGCGTCAGGAGACCGGACGGGAGCCGACCGACAAGGAGATCGCGGATGAGATGGGTCTTAAGCCCCACGCCATCGCGGAGCTCAAGAAGCTTTCAATCAGCAGTCTCTCACTCGATGCGCCGCTCGCCTTGGATGAGGATCTGAGTCTCGGTGACATGGTCGCCGATCCCTCAGATGATCCAGTGGAGGACCTGCTTCACTACGAGTCACTCGGGCAGGAAGTCGATTTCGCCTTCGACGTGTTGACTGCGAGGGAATCGCTGATCCTCAAGCACTACTTCGGACTTGATGGAGAGAGGAAGAAAACGCTCGAAGAGGTCGGTGTCATGATAGGCCTGACGCGCGAGCGCATTCGTCAGATCAAGGAAGAGGCGCTCTCGAAACTCAGGAATGCGCCTCGGGCAGAAGAACTTCTGGTCTACCTGCACTAGAAATGCTCTGTCACCGCCGAGAGTCAGCGGTTTGAACTCTGTACAGTACCTGCGCCCACCATCCGAAAAGATGGTGGGCGCACATCGTCAGGATGATCCACGCACCCGCAATCTGCTTGACTGGACACCAGACTCTCCATACCATCGGCAACAGGGTCTGCCGCCGGAAGTCCGGCAGCGGACCCTGATACCGGTCGAATTCCCCAAAGGCCCAGCAAACGGGGAGCGGTCTCTGCTGTCTATATATATGCAGACAGAGATGGTAGTAGTACCGGACAAGACCGGCCGTGAGGCCGAAACGGAGTTCCTCCTATGATGTGTGCCCACCGTCTTGTGGCGGTTGCAGTCACGCTCACGCTCGTCCTCGCTGGAGGGTGCGCGAATGTGGAGCATGCCACGTTCGTCACGCGGGTACTTCCCAATGGTGTCACCATAGTCGTCAGCGAAAATCGTGGGTCCGACATGGTCTCAGTGCATCTCTGGGTTCGTGACGGAGCTCTGTATGAATCCGCCGATGAGGCCGGAACGGCAGCTCTTCTTCGGAGCGTCATGGTGTCCTCCGCACGGAACCCGGTTCTTGAGGAGAAGGCGCAGGCATTTGCGGGCATCGGTGGCGTAGTAATGGCCAGCCCTTCGCACGATTTCGTCTACTACGTCACAACCTGTCATGCCCGGTACTTCGAGGGAGCTGCGGAACTCCTGCACATGGGTACGACCGACACCGTCTTCAGCGACGAGGATGTCGAGAGCGCCAAGCAGGGCCTCCTCGCCTCACTGGGCAGGTACAGCACGAATCCGAGAGAACAGACGTATCTCGCCTGCATGAAGAACATGATGGGAGACCATCCCTACGCCCGTCTCCCATACGGGTCCACGGATGTTATCACGGCACTGACCTCCGACGATCTGCGCGAGAGACACTGCAATGCATACGTTGGGCGGAACATGATCATCTCGGTCGCCGGGAGTATCGATGCCATGCGAGCGGCCGACGTTATCGAGTCGCTCTTCGGTGACCTGCCGGAAGGCGAGCCGGCACGGCCGTCCGCGGAGGCGGTCGTCTGGCACGAGGAGAGCAGTATCGATGTTCTTCTCGGGCAGGGAGTCCCCCCGTATATCGTCGTCGGATTCCCGGCGCCGAGCGCTTCCGATGAGGATGTGGCTGCGATGGATCTCCTACTGATGCTTCTGGGAAGAGGAAGGGTATCGCGGCTCGAGCGCGGCCTCATCCTGGATGAAAAGCTTGCGGTCAGTGTCAGCGCAGGGTGGGGGACAAAGCGGCAGTCGAATCCTATCGTGGCTTGGGTAGATGTGGGCGACCACGACGTGGACAGAGCCAGAGAGGCCACGATCGACGCTTTTCTGTCGCTCGCAGATGATCCCATAGACGAAGATGATGTGACACGAGCGCGGATCGCGCTCCTGACCGAGGTGGCTGAATCAAGAAGCGTGATGGCCGAGCGTGCGTCCTACCAAGGCTACTGGGCTGTCGTGAGCGGTATCGGCTTCGTCGATGACTACACGGCCAGGATCAATGAGCTGACTCGGGAGGACCTCGAGCGCGTGGCGAAGAAGTACTTCCGCCGCAACAGCTACTCGGTCGCCATTGCTCTGCCGTAGGGGCAGGGCAGTGTGCGGCTCCGAAGGACGGATGTGAAGATGATGCGACAGAGGACACGCGCAATGAAGCTCGCTGTCAGCGCGATTACCGTCCTCGTGGCGGTGACCGCCGTTGCTGTGGCGGACATGTACCAGGTCCAGCTTGATAGCGGCCTGACGCTCATTGCCGTGGCCGACAGCTGGAGTGATATCAGCGCCGTCTCTGTCATGGTCGACGCCGGCTCGAGATACGATCCTGATGAGCGTGGCGGTCTCGCCCAGCTTGTGAACGAGATGCTGTTCGAGGGAACGCGCAATGCGACTTGGGAGGAGATCGTCGACGGTCTGGACATGTCCTCCATCAGGTATGGCGCCCTGACATCGGAGGATTTCGCCGAGGTCTACCTTACTGCCTACGAAACCGAATTCGACACCGCCCTTGCATGGCTCGCCGACTTCATCTCGCGACCCACCTTCGACGAAGGGCGTCTGGACTTGGAGAAAGAGACCGCACTGCGTCTGCTCGACCGCGAGATGAACCATGCATTCACCCGGAACTATCACAGTCTCAGCAGGCTTCTGTTCCCAGGACATCCTTACTCCGGCCCTGTGTTGGGTACGCCTGAGAGCATTCAGGCGGCAACGCGAGATGACATCGTCTCGTTCTATGAGCAGCACTACGGAGCGTCCAACACGGTCGTCGTCGCAGTCGGCGACTTCGATATTGAGAAAACGCTTGCCCGGCTCGAGGTTCTCTTTGCGGACTACCCCGACCGTGAGGTGGCGCGTCGAGAGTTTCCTCGTGTGGAAGTCGAGGGACCTTCCGAGCTCGATGTCTACAGTGAGGGCGAGAGCGGATTCATCGAAATCGGGTTCCTTGGCCCCGAGATTGGCAGCGACGACTACGCGGCGGTGCAGGTGATGATCAGTGTCCTGGGTGACGGTTCCGGCTCGAGGCTTGCCGACTGCTTCGGGGAGTGCGGGTCTGCGAAGCTGAGTGTCGCCGGAGCATTCGTCAGCGTCAGGTCCGAGGGCGTTCGGCTTGTCGCGTACGCGTCCTCCGATGATATCGATGCAACGTTCCATGCCCTCAATGACGAACTCGAGGGGATCCGCACGGTGGCAGCGAGCGATGTCGAGCTTGAACAGGCCAAGATCAGGATTGTGACGAGGTTCGCGACGAAGACGGAGACAAGCAAGAACAAGGCGTCCGCCATCGCACGACGCCACCAGCTCGGCCTCCCGTCAAGTTTCCGTGAGACGTATTTCGAACGACTGGAGTCGGTCACGGCAGATGATGTACAACGTGTTGCACGCACCTACCTTGTGAATCCCGCCACGGTTCTCGAGAGACCCGGCAAACCGCCGAGACGCGGCATCTAGCATTGATACTCATCCCGCCGGTCGGCTGAAGAGACCTTCAACCCATGGGGTGCCACTTGATCATCGTAAGCGCTTGTCTTGTAGGGTTGAAGACCCGGTATGATGGGGACGACAATCTGATCGAGGCAATCCGTGAGCTGGTTGTGCGAGGGGAGGCGATCCCCATCTGCCCCGAACAACTAGGCGGACTCCCGAC
Organism: Candidatus Eiseniibacteriota bacterium; assembly: GCA_030609605.1. Lineage (GTDB taxonomy): Bacteria > Joyebacterota > Joyebacteria > Joyebacterales > Joyebacteraceae > Joyebacterum. The sequence goes on along the minus strand of JAUWBY010000026.1, from coordinate 11,177 downwards.
ACCACGACCGGCGGCGGATTTCCTGGAAGGCGATGGTGAAGCCGTGCTCGATGGTACCGCCCGTATCGTCGATCAAAATGGGAAAAATGTGACGGACGCGTTCATAAGAGGCGCGGAGGAGTCGCTGTCTGTTGCCCGGATGACCGGGGCAACCGGGGCCATTCTCAAGGAACGAAGCCCCTCGTGCGGCTGCCGGCGTGTCTGGATCGACGGTGAACTCTCGAACGGCAAAGGGGTTACGGCCGCTCTTCTCGAGAGGCACGGCATCCGCATTGAATCAGAAGAAGACTGGCTCGACAAATCCTGACGAGGCGTGTACCCTGTCTGACAGTCCGTGCGATGACTTGCTGCGGGAGGTGTACCCGTGTATCCAGGCCACGGAGGTACCTTGTCCAGGACAGTGCTGCGAATGCGGACGTTGATAGCCGCCCTTCTGGTGGCGCTTGCACTCGCGACGTTTGCCGGTTCAGTGACGGCAGGTGAGAGCCTGACCGGCGTTCGCCACTGGACCGCGCCCGATCACACACGCGTTGTCGTCGACCTGACGGGCTATGCGAGCTACTCGACACGGGTTCTGACGAACCCGGACAGGGTTGTCGTTCTCATCCAGAGCGCGGATGCCGGCGATGTGGCCCGAGCGACAGCCGTTGATGACGGGGTCATACAGCATATCCGTATCAACCAGCTTGGGAGTGGCGCACAGGTTGTTCTCGATCTCAAAGGAGCGTTCGAACACAACGTCTTCTCTCTCAAACCGTATCTGGGGAAGCCGCACAGGATCGTCGTCGATATCTTCAGCGACGTCGACCCGCGGATCTCGGAGCCCGTGACCAGAAGCTACGGGCCGGTCGCGACCCGCGTCATCGTCATCGATCCGGGGCACGGCGGCGAGGATCCGGGAACGCTCGGCAACGGAGTTCTGGTTGAGAAGGAAGTCGTGCTTGACATAGGACAGCGTGTCGCCGGGCTCTTGAGCGCAAGACCCGGGTACGAAGTGCGGATGACGAGAAACGGCGACTACTTCGTCAGCCTCAGGAAACGAAAGCAGCTGGCCCAGACGTGGGGTGGCGACATCTTCATCAGCATCCATGGGAACTCAGCTCCCAACCGTCGTGCGTCGGGCACCGAGATATTCTACGTTTCACCGAGGGGTGCAAGCGATCAGGCCGCACGGGAACTCGCGGATCGCGAGAACGCAGCGGACCTTGTCGGTGGGGTCTCACCGGACGCCGACAACGACGTTTTGTCCATTCTTGTCGATCTGAAGATGGGCGGCAACGTTCAGAAGAGCAGCCATCTTGCGACGATGATATCGAGCCGGATCGCGAGCATGGATCTGGGGCGGTGTTCTATGAAGCAGGCGGGCTTCGTCGTTCTGAAATCGCTTTCAATGCCGTCCGTTCTTGTGGAGGTGGGATTCCTGTCGAACAATCAGGACGTAGACAAGCTGAAACGCTCTGAATACCGGCAGGAGTATGCGGAGTGCCTTGTCCTGGCCATCGACGACTACTTCGCTTGCTATGCGCCGCCGCCCGCGATGAGCAAGGACACACATGTCGTTGCGGTCGGGGAGACGCTCTGGAGCATCGCGCGGCGCTACGACATCTCCGTTGAGAATCTGAGAAGGATGAACGGACTTCCCGAGGACAGCACGATCAGGATAGGGCAGGTACTGTCCGTGGAGAAGTCGTAGAGTCGGAATGCCAGGCTGCGCCGTCGTCCGGCGTGGAATCACGAGGGAGAACTCGGTGTCCGTGAGCAGGGCTTTGACCAATAACATTGCACTCAAAATAGCCGCTGTCGTCCTGGCTCTGGTGCTCTGGACGTTTGCGAAGGGTGAGCAACGCGGCGACCGTCTCATGTCGGTGCCGCTCGTCGTCCGCAATCTTCCTGAGGATGTGACGACGGTCGAGAGGGTCCCCGAGACAATCGACGTCGTGCTCGCCGGCGCGAACAAGGAGCTCGTCAGTCTTACCCTGTGGGGAAACGTCTACGCGTTCGTGGATATGACTGACGCGCATCCGGGACGCTCGCTGAGGGTAAGCCTCTCTCCGGCGAATGTCGTTCTTCCCCGTAACGCGGACGTTCTGGCGCTCGAAGTCAGAAACCCAAAGAGCCTGGACCTCGATATCGACAGGCTGGTCAGTAAGAGAATGAAGATCGATCCCATGACGGAAGGCGAACTCGCCGAGGGCTACTTCATGCTTGGATGGGCCGTGAGCATACCTGATTCAGTGACCATCTACGGCCCTGCCAGCGTGGTCGACTTCCTCCAGATCATTCGGACGGAGAGCCTGGATGTCTCGGGACGGAGGGACAGAGTAGAAGCAAGTCGGAGCATCGTCCTCGATGAGCCATGGAATCTTCACTCCGTGCCTCGGGATGTGCGTGTCGTTGTCGAGGTCGAAGGAACGCGCACCACTACTCTGACGAATGTCCCGGTCGTGTTTGAGCACGAGCCCGGATTCAGATCTGCTACGATCAGCCCCCTCGCCGCGGAGGTTGTCCTGAGTGGAGCCGAACATCGGGTGAGGAACCTCGGCAGCGGTGACGTCACCGTTATCGTGGACGCGCGCGGACTCCCCAAGGGAACGCACCAGTTGATTCCCATAGTTGAGACACCGGAGGGTGTAGGCGTAGAGCAGGCACTGCCTGTCCGGTTCACCGTGACTCTCGAGTAGGTCTGTCATCCTGCGGGAGCGCCGAAGCGGAGTCTTCACTGGGCGGACCCACAGGAGTTCCCGGTTTGGACGCTGAGATGCTGGTCCTCGGAATAGACACATCGTGTGACGAGACCGCTGCGGCCGTTCTCTCGGATGGCCGCACGATTCTCTCGAGCATCGTCGCTTCGCAGGCGATCCACGCGCAGTTCGGAGGCGTGGTGCCTGAGTACGCCTCTCGAGCGCACATGCAGCTCATCGTACCGATCGTCACGCAGGCGCTGGAACGAGCCGGAATCGAATACTCGCAGATCGACGCGATCGCCGTCACGAACCGACCGGGATTGGTAGGGTGTCTCCTGGTGGGCGTCTCGTTCGCGAAGGCGCTCGCATACTCGCTCGACATTCCCATCGTCGGTATCGATCACATCGAAGGACATGTTTTCGCGTCGCAGCTGGCGGAGCCGAATCTTCGTCTGCCGGCCGTCTGCCTCATAGCATCCGGTGGCCACACTGAGCTGATCCGGGTGGATGCCTGGGGTGAATACGAGACGCTTGGTCGCACGCGGGATGACGCGGCAGGCGAGGCTTTCGACAAGGTCGGGAAGATGCTCGGGATGACCTATCCAGCCGGCCCCGAGATTGAACAGAAGGCACGTGGTGCAAACCCGGCCGCCTTCGCCTTTCCACGCGCCATGATGCGGCGGGGCAATCTGGATTTCAGCTTCTCGGGACTCAAGACTGCTGTAAGGTACAAGCTCGATGACATGGGGGCAGTGCCCAAGGATGATGAGCTTGGGGATTTCCTGGCGAGTTTCCAGGCCGCGGTCGTAGATGCACTTGTTGCCAAGACGATGTGGGCGGTGGAGGAGAGCGGGGTTCCGACCGTGATGCTCGGCGGCGGAGTCGCCTCGAATGGCGCCCTGCGGGAACGACTGGCCGAGGAAGCCGCGAGGCTGGGAGTGGCGGTTGTGATCCCACCCCGTGAGCTCTGTACTGACAACGGCGCCATCATCGCCGCGGTAGGCAATGCGCTCCTCACGCGCGGGCAGCGAGACGGACTTGCGCTCGGTGTCAGCGCGTCCCGCGAAGGAGCCGCGCGTCCGCTCTGATACGCCCCGTGAGCATCATGAACGTGCGCCGGATTCCCCGTTTCGGAGGAAGCTCAGAAATGCCGGAGACGTATGTGAGTGTGGCTGTTCCGCTCCCTGTGACCGGGACCTTCACATACCTGGTACCCGAGGAACTCGTTTCGGCCGTATCGGTCGGTGTCCGGGTGCTCGTGCCGTTCGGGCGCAGGAAGCTCACCGGTTTTGTCGTTGCTGAGGAGACCACGTCCGACATCGAGCACATCAAGCAGATCCTCGATGTGCTCGACATTGATCCGGTCCTTGGCCCTCGCATGATCGAGCTTACGCGCTGGATCTCCGATTACTATCTCGCTCCCTGGGGCGAGGTTTTGCGCGCCGCTCTTCCACCAGGGATCAATATGGAAAGCCGGCGTTTCGTCCGTATCACAGAAGAGGGCCGCGAAGCCCTGGAAGAGAAGAACTCATCTCTTCCGGAGAGGCGGCGGCGCATCCTTGAGGCTGCGGCCGAGCGTCAGAAGGTGAGCATCGGGCTGGTGAACCGAGAGGCCGGTGTTCCCAAGGGACAGAGCACCGATGTACTTGCGCTTGCCAGCGCCGGTCTTGTAGATCTCTTCGAAGAGGTTCTTCCTCCAAGCGTCGTGGCGGGAACGGAGACCGTGGTCCGACTCCTGCGGACCGCGGAGGAGACGCTGGAGGCGGCGGGCAAGCTTGCGAAGCGTGCTCCGAAGCAGGCACGCGTTCTGAAACTCCTCGCCGGTTCGGAGGGCAGAACCCTCCCCGTTGCTGAGTTGTTCGGCGCCGGGATTAGTTCGTCGATAGTCACCAGGCTTGTCGAGCGTGGGCTCGTCGAGAGGATGGAGCGGGATCGCCCGCGGCTTTCGGTTGGGATGGAAGGGTGGGACCTCCGGGAGGAAGGACCGCTCACGCCCCTGCAGGGAAAAGCAGTCGCGGCCATCCGCGCGAAGATGGATGTAGGCATATCCGCAGTGTTTCTTCTTCACGGTGTGACGGGAAGCGGCAAGACACGCGTCTATGGTGAGGCTATCAGAGCGGCGCTCGAATGCGGGAAGAGCGCCATCGTGCTCGTTCCGGAGATCTCGCTCACGCCGCAGATGGTTCAGCGGATGAAACTCGAATTCGGGGAGCGCGTAGCCGTTATTCACAGTGGGCTCTCGCTGGGTGAACGGTATGACACGTGGCGAGCCATCAAGAACGGGAAGTTCCCCGTGGTCATCGGACCCAGATCGGCCGTGTTCGCGCCGGTTCATGACCTCGGCGTTATCGTAGTTGATGAAGAGCACGAGCAGAGCTACAAGCAGAGCGAGTCTCCTCGATACCACGCCCGCGACGTAGCAGCGATGCGGGCAAGACTCGAGGGCGCTCTGGTCGTGCTCGGTACGGCGACGCCGAGTCTCGAGAGCTATCTCAACGCCAGAGACGGCAAGTATGAGCTTATCGAACTCCCGGAGCGGATCGACGCAGGGCCGCTTCCGGAGGTTGAGATCGTCGACATGCGTGAGATCGAGACCCTGGATTCCGAGGGGGTCTTCTCGGCCACACTCAGGGATGCCATCTCGGAGACACTCGACAGAGAGCGCCAGGTCATCCTCTTTCTGAACAGACGGGGGTTCGCATCGTTCGTGCAGTGCATGGACTGCGGGCATTCGGTCCGGTGCGAAGACTGCAATGTTTCGATGACCTACCACTCGACAGGGAAACTGATGCGCTGCCATTACTGCGGAAGGACGGCAGGAGCTCCGGATCGTTGTTCAGAGTGCGGGAGCATCAATCTCAGGTTTGGTGCTCCGGGGACGCAGCGAGTCGAGATCGCGCTGGCCGAGCTCTTTCCCGATGTGGCTGTTCAGAGGATGGATCAGGACACGACGTCCCGTCACGGCTCGCACTGGCGTATCCTCAGGGAGTTCGCATCGGGGAAGATCGATATTCTGTTGGGCACGCAGATGATCGCCAAGGGGCTCGATTTCCCCGGTGTCGGGCTGGTCGGTGTCGTCGCGGCTGACGTCGGCCTGAATCTCCCGGACTTTCGGGCCGGTGAGAGGACGTTCCAGCTCCTGACGCAGGTCGCAGGGCGAACGGGCCGAGGCGGCGAACGGGGCAAGGTCATCGTTCAGACCTATCTGCCTGATCACTACACGATCACGATGGCGCAGGCCCAGCACTTCCAACTGTTCTTTGAGAGGGAGATCACAGAGCGGCGGGGACTGGGTCTCGGGTATCCTCCTCACAGTCGCCTGGTGTCGGTTGTGATCAAGGGAGGCGACGAGCAGCAGGTCGTGAAGGCGTCAGTGAGGCTTGCCGATTTCCTGGAGAAGGGCGCAGGACAGATGGGGGAGCCTCAGCCGGAAGTCCTTGGTCCCGCTCCTGCGCCACTCGAGCGGATCAAGGGGACCTACCGCTGGCAAGTGGTGGTGCGCGGAATGGGAGGGAGCTCTAGGGCGCTCATATCCGCCGCGATGGGACAGAAGGCGGCACTCAAGCTCCCGAGCAGTATTCAGCTTGTAGTCGACGTGGACCCGATGGATCTCCTGTAGGTGCGCGTTATTGAGTCTGTACGCGCATGGGTGCGCGCTATTGGGCTGTGTCCACGCATTGCCTCGGACACCGGCCTTTTTCCTTGACATTACGCAGAAGTGTAGATATATTGTCCGATTAGCCGGGAGTCGTCTAGTTCGTATAGCTTCACGCGAGCGCGGCATGAGCCTACTCTCCGGATTCTGACGACGCGGGCGCACGTGCAACTGCAGAGCTCTGACTTCACCACGGGAGTGGTGCAGCGGTCTCCGGCGGCTGGCACAGCACTAGGGTAGCAGCATTTGGCGCCGACCCCAGTTAGGGAGGTTGCGAGATGAATGGATCATCACCCGACACGAGGCAGAGAATCATCGCAACGGCGCAAGCGTTGTTCGCGCGCTTCGGACTGAGGAAAACGACTCTCGAGGAGATCATCCGCCGGGCCAATGTAGCTAGGGGGACCTTCTACAAGTACTTCTCAAACAAGGAGGATCTCTTCATGGAGGTTGTGGAGCGCGAAAGCGCGACGCTGACAGCTCTCGTCCGAGAGGCCGTTCGCGAAGCCCATAGTCCCCAGGACAAGATGAAGGCCTACCTCAAGGTCAGAGTTCGTACCGTCGCCAAATTCGCCAACCTGTACGAAGTAACCAGAGAAACCGTTAGCGAGTATTGGCCCCGATGCGAGGGCATCAGAGAGAAGCACCTGCTCGAGGAGCAGCGGATAGTTCAGAGTGTTCTCGAGCGTGGTGTGTCCGAGGGAACCTTCGAAGTCCACGCCCCCGAGCTTGCAGCTTGCGCCATTGTAATGGCAGCGCGGGGACTCGAATCGTCGTGGATGCTTGAGGCAAACCTGTTGGAGCTCGAGGAGGGCGCAAACACCCTTCTGGACGTGCTGTTCAGGGGAATCCTCCGGCGTTAGTTCCTTCGCCTCATGCGTGACGAAAGACGACAACCCTCCCAGAAAACAGGACCTTCGAATGACAAAACTGGCCCACTGGATCATCCGATATCGGCTGCCTCTCCTGATCGTGGCAGTGTTGCTGACCATCTTCTTCACCGACCAGCTGACCAAACTGCGGATCGACAGCGACATACTGAACTACCTCCCTCAGGACGACCCCGTGGTGCGGCTCTTCCGCGAGGTTGGCGACAGATACGGGGGGAGCTCACTTGCTGTCGTGGCTCTCGAGACCGAGGACGTCTTCAACGCGAGTACCTTGGCCAGGATCGATTCCCTGACGACCCGGTTCCAGGACCTGCCCGAAATCAGCCAGGTGACGAGCCTCACCGATGTGCTCGACATCAGGAGGATCCCAGACGGGATTGAGGTCGGGAAGTTGATATCCCCCGGCTCCATTCCTCAGACTCCGCAGAAGCTCGCGGCTCTCCGCGAATACGCGCTGTCCAAGGAAATGTACCGGGGCAACATCGTCGCTGCTGACGGGCGCACCGTTCTTCTCATCGCAAGAGTACGAGATGGGGTAGACAAGACGGAGGTTGCCACGAAGATGAGAGAGATCGTGGAGTCCGTGCCCGGTGAGGAGACGGTCTACTACGGCGGCATTCCCTTTCAGATGCTCTTTCTGACCGACATCATCATCAGGGATCTTGCACGGTTGATCCCGCTCGTCGCCCTCCTGCTCGCTGTCGTTCTCTACTTCAGCTTTCACCGCCTCCAGGGCGTGCTGCTGCCCCTGGGAACGGTGCTGATCAGCACGATCTGGACTCTCGGACTGATGCGTTGGATCGGGTTGGAGCTCACGATCGTGACAGCCGCGATCCCAGTGCTCCTGATCGCGATCGGAAGCGCCTACGGAATCCATCTCCTCAGCACATACATGGAGATCGAGGAATCTGATGGAGACAGGCTCGATCGTATCAGACAGTCGATCGCCGCCATTGGGCTTCCCATTATCCTGACAGGCGTAACGACAATGGTAGGATTTCTGGCCTTCCTGTTTTCCTACCTGACCATGACCAGGGAATTCGGCGTATTCGCATCGCTGGGTGTCCTCCTCGCAATGGCCCTCTCGATGACGCTCATACCGATTGTCCTATCGTATCTGCCATCCCGAAGACCTCAAGTGAACGCGAAGGTGCAGCGCTCCAACTGGGTCACCTACGTCATGGATGTGATAGCGGATCTGGTTCTCGCCCACGAGAAGCTGATTGTCTTTGGTGCGGTCCTGATCGTGGCCGGTTCTCTTGTTGCCATCCCGCAGCTGCAGCGAGAGGTCAACATGAAGGACTACTTCAAGCCTGACAGCGAGATCCGGCAAGCAGAAGAGATGATGGAGGCGAGCTTCGGCGGCGCGATGCCGATCCAGATACTCGTCGATGGTGACATAAAGGACCCCTTGGTTCTGAAGGAGATGTTCAGATTCGAGAAGTACCTTCGCACGATTCCCAATCTCAGCCACCCCCAGTCCGTAGCGGATCTGATTGCGGAGCTGAACGAACAGATGTTCGGGCGCCGCACTATCCCCGACACTCGCGAGGGAGTAGCCAATCTCTGGTTCTTCGTCGAAGGCAACGAGATCATGGATCAGCTGGTTGCGGATAACGATACGCAAGCAGTGATCCAGGCCAAGATCGGTACGATCAACACAGCCAGACTGATTGCCGTGGTTGACAGCATCGACCATCACCTTGCGACAGCGGCTCCACCGCAACTGCTCTGGCTGGACCTCGACACGCTGCCAACGCTGGTCAGAAGCGAGATCGAGAGACAGCGCATGGCCGATGTCATCCGGGTCATTGCTCTCGACGCCAAGCATCACGGTGTGGAGGGACTGGACCTCAACGAGGTGTCGCATGCACTGAGGGGGGCGGGCTCCGCATCGGATCAGCGACTCACGACGCAGCAAATCGAGACCGTCAGCCGAGCCGTTGCGGACTACTTCGGGAGTGATGCGGCGGACCTGCCGATCGATTCAGACTCCATCGTCGATGACGTAGTCGCAGGGTTGGAACCCTTGTTTGCTGACTCACTGCCCGGCGAGGTGATCATAGGCACCGTATTGCGGCAGCAGATTCCGCCGTATGTGTACGCGGATGACCCCGAGGCTATCGAGTACGCGGCGCCCGCCCTACGAGACATCGTGCAAGAGTGCCGTTGCACAGCGTTCGTCGACGGACTCACTGACAGTCTGATCCGGATGGCCTCGCACATCCCGGTGGCAGCCGTCCAGGCGTTCCGGACGGACATCCAGGGAGACATGTGGACGCTCGTCGAGGATCACGCCGGAGTCGCCTCCGAGTTGATCTCAGCAGCAGCATTGTCACGACTTGCTGCCGATGATCCTGTGGCCGCGACGACGCTGCAGACCGGATTGCCCGTTATGTTCAAGCGTCTCGACCGCAGCGTCTTGAGAAGCCAGGCCATGAGTCTCATTGCCGCGTTCGCGGTGCTGTTCGTTCTACTTGCGGTTCGCTTCCGCTCCTTCACCGGCGGTCTCATCTCGCTGACACCGGTCGTGGCCACTATTCTCTGCAACTTCATTCTAATGGTCGTGTTTGGGATCCCTCTGGACGTAGTCACCGTCTTGATAGGAAGCGTGGCTGTAGGAATCGGAATCGACTACACGATCCATTTCCTGGCGCGATTCCAGAAGGAGTTCCGGGGTGGGACATCGGAACGAGACGCGCTCCGCGTGACGCTGGAGACTACGGGTAAGGCCATCATCATCAACGCCAGCGCGGTGGCATTGGGGTTCTTGGTGCTTGTGCTTGGAGACATTGTCCCTATGCAGAGGTTCGGATTCCTGATTGCGGTCACGATGGTAGTCAGCGCTCTGGGAGCGATCACCCTGCTCCCGGCGCTTGTTCTTCTGACAAGGGCCCGGTTCATAGGCGAATTCGACAGGGTGGCCCAACGCTTGAATCACCGGCTGGACAATCTGAGAACGTCCACACCCGCCGGAGGCCGTGATGCCGGAGGCTGGTAACGGACGTGTGTCCCGTGGAGTTTGCGGCAAACGAGGGAAGGATACATCGAAAGGAGTTGACATGTCAGTCCGCTCGCAATCGGTCGTGCTCGCCGTGCTGGTACTCGCAGCGGCAATCCAGACCGCCGGAGCGATGGCCCCGATGGAGATCCTGCAGGCAGTGGAGGATACCCTGAACGCTCCAGCCGACCGGGAGATGCATCTCTCGATGACTCTCGTCGACGATCAGGGGGACGCGAAAACACGTGAGCTGAGCATTTTGCAGAAGGGCAAGGACAAGCGTCTCATCCGCTTCCTGTCGCCCGCCGATGTGCGCGGTGTCGGTTTTCTGGTCTTGGAAGACGACCTCATGTACATCTACATGCCGGCGTTTAGCAAGGTGAGGCGCATTGCCTCCCACGTCAAGAACGAGAACTTCATGGGTACCGACTTCACCTACGACGATATGGCCCAGACCGACTACGTGAAGAACTACACGCCCGGTCTCAAGGAGGAAACGGACGGTCACTACGTGCTGGAACTCGTGCCCAATGAGGAGTCGGGAATCGACTACAGCAGGCTGGTTATGTGGGTTGACAAGGCGACCATGCTGCCAGACAGAGTCGAGTTCTACGATCGTCCCGGCTTGCTTCTCAAGATCATGACCCAGACCGACGTGAGGCGAATCGACGGCTACCTGACCCCACACCACATCGAGATGGAAGACGTTCAGGACAAGCACAAGACGATCATGGATCTCGAGAACGTTGTGCACGATCAGAGCATCCCGGACAAGCAGTTCACGCAGCGCTACCTGAAGCGCTTCTGATCTGATCGAACCATCCGGGGCGACGCAGCTTTGGGAAGCAAAGACAAGGAACGAGGGAGCAGATGAACCACGGAAAAGCACTCGCTGCAGCACTGGTCGTCAGCATGCTCTTGGCCGGTTCCGCTCAGGGGGTGCCGGA
>JAUWBY010000299.1 GCA_030609605.1 Candidatus Eiseniibacteriota bacterium | reverse complement strand
ACATCCAGGTGTTCCCGCAGGAGCAGTGGAATCATCTTGGAGCCGACATCTCGATCCTGGCAGGTCTGGAGCAGGCGAGAGTTGGATTCCTGTTCGACAGCTTGGGACCGTTCTTCAACTACGGTGAGGGTTGGTATCTCGACAACGTGAGGGTTCACGACGGCGGCCAGACGCCGCCGGTGCCGGAGCCTTCGACGCTTCTCCTCCTCGGAACCGGCCTCATGGGACTTGGGGCCGTCGCAAGGAAGCGCATCCGCAAGTAACGCGCAAGTTGCATCGCGCAGATTGTTGAGAGGCAGGGACTTCGTGTCCCTGCCTCTTTTCATTGGCGCGCGCTTCTTGAGCTGGGTGGCCGGTGCATCCATCCGGAGCCGGCTCCGTTCCGCTTCTCAGGGGAGGCGCGTCTTCCTCTCTCGCAGATAGGTGACAGCGTCGGGGATGTGTCTCAAGATGAGAGGAACGACAATGGCGAACGGACCCCAGAGATCCGCGCCACGTCTTCCCATTCCGTAGCCGAGAACAACTGCAAGTGGGACGGCCATGATGCCGCCGAGATAGAGGCTGCCCGTGGCGCGCATGAAGATCAGCATCAGGACCAGCCCGGCCCCGACTTCCAACGGCAGGAAAGCGGCGATGGCGCCCGCCATCGTGGCCGCGCCGCGTCCACCCTTGAGCTTGTAGTAGATGGGCCAATTGTGTCCAACGACCGTGGCTGCTCCGCACGCGATCTGCAGGCTGAACGGCGCACCGACCGCACGGGCGAGGAGCACGGGCAGGAGCCCCTTGGCCATATCCAGGACCAGAACGGTGATCCCAATTGGAGCGCCCAGTGCGCGTCCAGCGTTCCTGGCCCCGAGGTTGCCGCTATCGACAGCTCTCAGGTCGATGCCGGAGAGTGCGCGGCAGATGATGAAGGCGGGGGAGATGGCGCCGAACAGATAGGAACTCGCGATGAGCAGAAGGCTCTGCATGGGTTTTTCCTCAAGGGACGCTATGCAGCGTGGAGCGTGAGCCGCCCTGCGATCATGCTCGACTGCTGAGCATGGAGGCCGGCACCTGTGAGCACGAGACGCGAGGTTAGCATCCAGGAGCGAGGGACGCAATGCACGGGCTCCACCGGCGCCGCCGATCGGTGGAGGCAGGGCTTCGATCGTACCGGCGCCATGGCTTGACGCGTGTCTCAGGGACTGATAGTGTCAGTAGTAGCGGCTGGGGCCCCGCCCGAGAATCGCGTCTTGAGGAGAATCCATGCCCATGAGCAGCAGGGTTCCAGTTCGTATCGTACCTCTCATCCTTGTCATCGCATGTACAACAGTCCTCGCGGTCTTTCTTCCTCGTGAGCTCATGGCTAGGCCTCGCGTCGATTTCACGATGGTCATTCGGGATGATATCCCGTTGCCCGGGGAGGTGCTTGCCTGTCCACCTGAATCGATCGTTGATCGCATGTTCGAAACGATACTCTCAGACAGTTGGAGAATCGACTACATGTCGCTCGATGAGAGCGGACGTCGCCTCTACCGCGAGCGTTTCTGGACAGCGAACGACCCCACGCCAACAACGCATGAGAATGAGCTGCATGACGAATACATGCTCCGGCTGACCTACGCGCTCGCCAACTTCTGTCCTCATGATTCTCTTGATTGGGACGAGAGGGGAGATATCGCGCTCAGGTTCGGCGTTCCTCCTTCCCGCTCGCTGTTCATCGGGGATGTCGCATCGGATATCGACCCTCCTGCTGAATTCTGGGTCTATCCGGGGATCGGCATGTCGGTGCGCTTCATCGATCCGGCTCTCAAGGGCTGGTATCAGGTGGGAACGGATCTCAAGTATCTTACGGACGGGCGGGGGCCGGGATCCGGCCAGGTCACCGGCCCGATCGAGCACGGCTGGGGCAAGCTCGAGGCGGAGGGGTACCGGGTTCTTCAAGACGTTCCCACAGCATACGAATACCAGCAGCCGGCAGAGCCGCTCGTGCTCTTCCACGAAATTGTGACTGCCGCCGGACCCGGTGGAGCTACCGATGTCGCCATCAACTGGCAGGTGCTCATGAACCAGCTGAGCTTCTCTGAGGCCGAGGATGGTGGACTGCGCGCGTCGATTGTGAAGCGCATCAGGATACTGAGTGCGGACAACAGTGTTCTCAACAGCCAAGTGAGGCAGTCAACGGTCCACTGTGAATGTCGGGAGGCTCTGGCTAGCGGTCTCCTGATCACGGACGAGTGGCGAGTGGACATGCGGCCCGGCAAGTACACGATTGCCATCTCGGTGGAAGACTCGTTGAGCGGAAGGCGCGGAATCGGCCGGAGCAGCGTGCACGTGCAGGACTACACAGCACCCCATCTGCTCATGAGTGACATACAGCTTGCGATCAAGGTAGGTTCAGGAGACAAGTTCTTGCGCATGGGGCGGATGGTCGTCCCGAAGCCGGTGCACGCCTTCCTGCCGTCCGATGAACTGGTGATCTACTTCGAGCTATACGGTCTGGCCGAGGACAAGAATGGAGGCTCGCGGTTCACAATCACGACGGAGATCGAGGGACGTGAGCACCGAGGCCACGAGAACTGGTTTCAGAGGTTGATCGGTATTCCGAAGCGGGCCGTGGCCGTGTCCTCGAAAGTCGTTGCAGTGGGCGACGCACCCAACACGCAGCATTGGTATTCTGTCCTGCTCAGCAATCTGAAGACAGATGTCTACGATCTCCTGATCATCATCAAGGATGCGAACTCCAAGCAGGAGGTCTCAAGGACTGCCTCGTTCACGGTCATGGTTGTGGACGAATGATGGCTGCAAGCGAACTCCGCGGCGTGGCTCGATGTGTGGCGCCGTTGGGGGGGAGGGATCCTGGGGGCTCCAGCGTACTGTTGTAGCAAAGCGAAAGTGTCCTCTTAACTGCAGAGCATAAATGTCCTCTGTGTCTATGGAGCAGGTCTTGAAGCCATGTATACCTGGATCATGTGTTTTGCCCCCTTTGGGTCGCCCTTCCGCCTCCTTTTCCATGTT
>JAUWBY010000313.1 GCA_030609605.1 Candidatus Eiseniibacteriota bacterium | reverse complement strand
GCTTGTAATCGAAGTCCACTGCTATCCTGGCGTCCAGGTCCTTCGCCTCCTCTGTGAGGAGTGTCAACTGACCCGCCGGATAGTAAATCGTATAGTCAGTGCCGCGCGTGAGCCGCACGCCGTTCAGTCGGACGACCTCGCTGTTCTCGATGATATTCATATGCCCGAGGTAGAACGTCGTCTGCGGGCGGTTGTAGGACACTTCGAGGTAGTAGATGTCATCCTCAGCGGAAAAGGTCTCCTTCGAATAGACATTGCAGTTCTTCTCTTCCAGCTCGTCCGCCACATAGATGTCGTCGGGGCCCCCGCCTTCCGGATAGTAGAAGCCAGTCGTATCGTACTCGGGACAGAACGGAGTGAGATGCGGGAACACAAGGTAGCCCTTCTCGAAATCTATCCACTCCAGATCGACGATACCGTCAGGATCCGGATCTGCCCCAAGACCGTGCGTGTCGAGTCCGAGGATCTCGATGAATAACACACCGTTCTCCGATTCAGAGTCCGGTCCTGATGATTCTCGCTTCTTGATGGTAAGCTCAAAGCCGTCCTCCGGGATGCTGTCGGCTCCAAGATCATAGATATGTTTCAGCTCGTAGCGCTGGATTGGCTCCCAATCCGTGCCGGAGACGCGCTCTTCTCTCTTGATCATCTTCAGCCGCAGGCTATCCCCGTCGACACCTCCAACGGCATAACCATCGAAGCGAGTATAGCTAACTGCAAGCACTCCGTTCGTCGCAACCGGCCTCATGAACTCGATGACACCGCTCTGGTAGTCGAAAAGATAATCCTCAAGTTCGACCAGCTCGTCGAAGTCGCCGCGCTGGTCCGGCCCGCCTGAAGGAGGCAATCCATTCACCGGATCGTGGAGATACGCACGACCAGGCGCGGCACCCGTCTCGACATTGTTTGCCCCGTTCCTGTCATCCACGTAGATGTGGATCTCCTGGATAGAGAACTCGGTGTTCGAGTACTTGAGGACATCGCCATCCACCGCAAAAAAGGTTCTACTCTTGTACGAGATATCATTGATGTGGAGAGAATCGGACTCCGAGCTTCCTGTGAAACCCGCTCCGGCCGATTCGCCTTCCTCCTTGCTGGCGATCACGATGAGATCCAGCTTGCCGACCCGTGCGGTCATCTTCGCACCGAAGAGACCTTCGTGCCTCCCGCTGTAGCTAACGAACTCTGTTCCAGGCAGAGACAGATTCACCTCACCCAGCTCGATCTTCTGGATCACTTCATCCTCATCACCGTCGTAATGAACCCGTATCTGGTTGGCCTTCCCTCCCCCGAACGTATTTCCACCACTCCTGTGATCCACGTAGACATGGATCTTCCGCCCAATGGTCCCTTCAAGGTTCACGGTCAGTTGTTGCTCCATGTCCAGCTGAGGCCACCGCGATGCCGGTCCGGATTCCAATTCAAGTGCCTCCACGGTGTAGCTCGTCTGTCCTCCGAAGGTGATGCGCTCGCTACCACGCACCTTGAGATTGGCGCCGGGCCCGATCGCCTCGACGAAAGGTCCGGGGAGGGGCATCGGAATGTCGATATCCAGGAGGCCACCCGCCTGCTCCTCTCTTGATGCGGCAAGCTCCCTGCGCACAGCGGCGAGCCAGGCGGCTTTCACGGAACGCTTTCCAACATGACGTTGGAAGTCATCGAGCGGAGCTGCGTAGGCCAGGAAGGCCAAGGCATTCCCGCTTCGTGACTCGACCGAGACCAGTCCCGTCTCGAGATCAACATGGAGGGTGTTCTGTAGTGGTACGCGTGTCAGCACGAACTTCGGTAGAGCCGCCGCCACAATGGTTGACTCGAAGAGAGGAATCCACGGTCTGTAGCTCCAGGGACGGGCGAACTCGCCCTCAGCCTCCGGCTCGAGCGACAAGCCTATTGCAAAGGGATCGGGCGGAACCGTGCTGTCGCGTGGCGCGCGCGCAAGCGAGTCAGCCGGCGTGAAAGCAAGCGTGTCCGATAGGACGGAAGCAAGCGAGTCAGCCGACGTGAAAGCAACCGAGTCAGCCGGCAGCTCTCCAGCCACCACGCCAGCTGCGTCCGGCGGCTCCGGCGAGCCCGAATCGGCATGCACAACGCTCTCAAACTGTGTGAAGACCCCGAGGAAGACGAGCGTCAGAACCAGAGGCCGCGCACAGATAACCCGACCCTGGCCGGGCGCGCGCACGGCTGAGGATCCCGGCTCCCGCAGCTCGGAGGGTCTTTCGTCATTCGACATATATCGGAATACATTGAGGAATGCGCGTATCATTCTGGCTCCACGTGGCAGATGCTGAACACACGTATCCACCGGGAGGAGGACTCATTCCCTTCAGTCCTCATCTCTGCTGATCGGCCACAATCATGTTGCAGCCTGTTCAGGAATAGTAGTATATCTTGTTCTCGCAGTCAGCTAGTGAATTGCCTCCTTATCACGATTGGCCCGGAGCAAGCAGAGCTATGAGTATCCTCGCGCGCTACGTGCTTCGCCAGCATTTCATCCCTGCTGCAGCCGGCCTCGCCATCTTCTATTTCGTTCTCTCGATGGACTTCCTGGTCGACTACCTCAATCTCTTCATCGCGAAGGGCGTGCCTGGGCTCTTCGTATTGGAGGCCTTCGCTCTGAGTCTCGCTTGGATGACCCTTCTCGCCGTACCCATGGCCGTCATGGTGGCGGTCCTGACAGTATTCGGTCGACTCGCCGGAGACAACGAGATAGCAGCCGCGAAGGCGTCCGGTGTCAATGTCTTCTCCCTCATGCTCC